>JAYWEL010000164.1:0-9349 GCA_043779285.1 Chitinophagaceae bacterium
ATATTGTTGGTCTATGATCTTCTCCGCCTTAAAAGGCGGAGTTACCTATGTTATTGATGTTGGCCATTTTCAAGAGCGGAGTTCATGTTCAAATTAGCCTAACTCAAAACTAAAACTCTTTTTAATCCGGCACATCAAAATTATTTTATCTACATAAAAGTTTAGGTTTGCTTGCTTTTTAAAAATAGTTTCGCAGTTTTAAAGTTATATGTTTGTTACTGGTCTTACAACATTGTAAAAAACAACGAATAGTATTACAATTATATTGATGCCGACAATTAAGCTCATTAAAATATCATTACTCCTAATCACTATAGCAACCTTTTCGTTGTTCATCCTTGAGTTTTTACCTGCTACTAATATATTTAAAAAACTTGATTTTAAAACTAACAAGCATATTTTACTGGAAGAATATGACCCTTCCTTATCCCGATTAAATACGATTGAAAAACTTGAAGATTATTGCGACAGCATTTATTATTCCAAAAAATTAAATATTGATAAATCTGTTTCAAATGATATTTATCCAGGAATAGTTGTTAAAGTCATCAAACAAAAATTCTATCATGGATATTCACATTTTGGAATCAGTGATAATTATTTGGCAAAATTTCTTGAACCATTTTTTATTAATAAACCAGTAAGTGCAATTGTTGATCCGGATGATATTGTAAAATATCCAATGGCTGCTTGCAGCCAACAATCCATTTTATTTACAAAACTATTAATGAAAAAAGGTTATAATGTTCGTAAAGTAGGGTTTTATCATCCCCAGGTTGGTGGGCATTATGCATTGGAAGTATTTTATAGTGAATCCTGGCACTATTACGACCCGAATAAAGAAATGGATTTTACTTATTTACAATCGCTCAAAAGACCTTCCGTCGAATTTTTAGCAAAGAACCCCAATGTATTAGTGAAAGCATATCAATACAAAGAATCTGAAGCAATGCTAAAGCTATTGCCAACTTATTTTTATGGAAAACCAAATAAAATTGATGGGTTAAATGCCTTAATATATCAAAAAACTACAAAATTCCTTTCCTATTCAATCTGGATATTTTTCTTCTTTCTTTACATCGTTGTCAGAAAAAAGGAAGCCAAGATGGCTCAGCTAGAAGATGGAAGTATAACACTAAACAGTTCGTTTTTAAAATTACTTAAGAAAAAAATTGCCTGATTGCACAGGTTTATAAATTTCTTTTTGCCTTACCCCCTAAAAGAGGAATAACAAACTTTCTTGCTGATACTCTCCGCCGTTTGGCAGAGATTAGGGCTGATACAAACTGAGGATGTGAAAATTAGTAATGCACCCACAGGTTTTAAACTTTCTTTTATTATTTCTGTTCTTGTTAAATTTGATGCATGTGTTTTCATTATACATTAACCCTTGAAAGAACGGAAGTTGCTCTTCAATTACATGCCGATTGGGATGATGACTTTGAACCGGTATTTCATGCCGACGGGTTCGCTCATCCACCGATGCCTGTAATTACTATGGAAGAACCCGGGAAAATTCAGCTTTTCCATTGGGGGCTTATTCCCTCTTGGGTAAAATCGAAAGAAGATGCGGACAAACTCAGTAACCAAACCTTAAATGCCCGTGCGGAAACCATTTTTGAAAAACCTTCTTTCCGGAACTCTATCAGCAATCAATGTTGCCTTGTTATTGCCGATGGTTTTTTTGAATGGATGGACTTTCAAAAAAAGAAATACCCACACCATATTTTTATTGGCGACCATGAACTTTTTTGCTTTGCCGGTATTTATTCGCACTGGACCGATAAAGAAACCGGCGAACACATCAGCAGCTTTTCCATTATCAGCACCGATGCAAACCCTATGATGGAACGCATTCATAATCTTAAAAAAAGAATGCCGGTGATCATTCCCAAAAACCGATACCACGACTGGCTGAAAAAGGGATTAAGCAAAGAAGAAATAAAGTCTTTCCTGAATCCTTTCCCCGATATAGAAATGAAAAATCATACCATTTCCAAACTCATCACATCCCGTTCACAAAGCAGCAATGTACCGGAAGTGATAGAAGAGTTTATATATCCTGAATTGCAACTCTTATTATGAAAACAAAAGGCCCTGCCTGGCTTCAACCTGTAAACCCTGGAATTCAAAACGCCTTGCGATCTGGTATTTTTTTTCGCCTACTCGTCTTTTTAATATCAATATTGAATCTGCTACGAACCGTCCGGTGAAACTCCGTTGTTCATATTCCTTCATAATATCCAGATAAATTTTCTTGTCAAGTTTTGCTAGCAAGGGAATAGTTGGATCCGTTAAAAAATAAGGATCCGTACCCCCGGTTTTCATTAACTGCCTCGATTCTTTTAATTTTTTAATCAGTTGCAAAACGGGTTGCTGATTCTCCAGAGGAATACAAATGGAATGCATCGGATACCCGGCATAATTCTTCAGGTCGATTCGAAATGGACTTTGGCCCATAGCAATTACCTGCATCCGGTACAGTGTTTTTTCTTCCAGCATCTGCGGTACAATAAAACGGGCAAGTGAAATATGCGGCCGGCCCGTTTTTGGCTGATCGATCTTAAATTTTTCAACCATCCCCTTTCTTGCATTTTCTATTTTATGCCGGAGCGTTTCGGGTAAATCCAGCACCAGCATATATTCATTATGCCTAAATCCAGGCATGTGGAAATTTGTATTCAGCATTCTTCCTTTTTTATTTGTTTACAAACTATTTGCGAAATAACTTAGCATAAATATACTAATTATTTTAGTATTTAATTAATTTTATGGATAGAGATTCTTTTTCAGGCGGAGCATACAAGGGTTCGAAACAGTTTTCGCAATGGGATGTGCATAGTGCCAACGCCACCGGTTTTGGTGCAGCCACCGACGACCATATGGATCGGGGTATTGATTTGAACGAACAGCTTATCCGCAATAAACCGGCAACTTTTTTTATGCGGGTAAATGGCAATTCCATGATTGGCGCAGGCATACACGACGGCGACGTGGTGATTGTGGACCGTTCCATCAAACCGGTTACCGGCAAGGTGATCATTGCCATTCTCGGTGGCGAAATGCTCATTCGCCGGCTAGAAAAAACCTTCAACAAAATAAGACTGGTTCCCGAAACCAATAAACTAGCAAGCATCGATGTAGATCCCTATTCCGATTTTACCGTATGGGGCGTGGTTACTTATGTGATACATGCATTATAATATGTTCACCATTATCGCTGATAAATACCATGAAATGAGCAATCCCGCTAAGGTGGTACCAACCGGTAATGATTATTTACTGCGAATTCCCCGTCCGAACGGGTTCAGCCGGGCGGGCATCTGGCTCCAAAAAATAAAAATAAACAGATGAAAGCCATTGTAGATTGTAACAGTTTTTATTGCTCCTGCGAAAGGTTGTTTCGACCCGACCTGTTGCAAAAACCGGTAGTGGTGCTGAGCAATAACGATGGCTGTATTGTTTCCCGAACCGACGAAGCAAAAAAACTGGGCATCGGCATGGCGGGCCCTTATTACCAAGCCAAACCCCTTATTGAAAAAAATGGGGTTGTTGTTTTTTCCTCCAACTATCCTCTCTACGGCGACCTGAGTATGCGGGTGATGGAAACCCTGCAAACCATGTTGCCACCCGGAGCAGTAGAAGTTTACTCGGTTGATGAAGCTTTCCTCGACATCGACCACATTCCAGTCGAAGAATTACAAACACTCGCCATGCTGCTACGCCACCGCGTAGAAGAATGGACCGGCATTGCTGTATCGGTTGGTATCGCATCTACCAAAACCTTGTCGAAAGTGGCCAATAAACTGGCCAAAAAAAACAAGGAACTCACACAATGTATCATCATATTGGACAATGAAGACAAAATAATTGATGCCTTACACAAAACCTCTGTAGATGATTTATGGGGTATTGGCCGCCGTTATGCAGCTAAACTCCACGACCTGTGGGGCATTCACACCGCGTTGCAATTGCGGCAGATGCCCGAAACATGGGCCCGAAAACATCTGGGTGGTGTAGTGGGCGTACGAATGATCAAAGAACTGAATGGCGAGCCCTGCGTGGAAATGAAGGACCCCTTGGAAAAGAAAAAAATGATTGCTACCACCCGCATGTTTGGCAAGCCGGTGTACGAATTGAATGAGTTAAAGGAAGCCGTGGCAACCTATGCCGCCAGGGCCGCTGAAAAACTACGCCGGCAACAAGGAGCCGCCAAAGCCCTCAGTGTGTTCGCCGTCATCAATGAAGAAAGACCCAACTACGATTATGATCCATCAAACCGATCGGCCTATACCATTTTACCGGCCGCTACATCCAATACGGCCGAACTGATAAAACAAGCTATGCCACTGGTTGAAAAAATTTACCGCAAGGGACCACGATACCTGAAAGCCGGCGTGATACTGAGCCATATTGTGCCCGACAACTCCATCCAGGGGAATCTTTTTCTACCGCATACACAAAATCTTCAACGGTTTTTGATGGATGCCATGGACAATATTAATTTCAGTATGCGGGACGATATGGTAAAGTATGCCTCCAGCGGAATGAAACGCAACTGGAAAATGCGACAGGAGCTGCGCAGCGGAAAATACACTACCCGGTGGGACGAATTGAAAATCGTAAAATAGCTTTATTTAAAAATAGATATAACACTTACCATCAAAACTTGTTATTTACAAATTATGCCACGATCAGTATGAACCGAAAAGGCTGCTGCATTAAACAACCGGATGTAATTAATACCTTTTAGAAAGTGCATACATAATTTTCTTATCGGCCTCCGTCAAATTTTTCGATTTATCATCCGGCACAAAATGAATTTTAAAAGATTGTAGAGCCGCTGAACTATCTTTTACATCATATCCAATTATCCGCAAAGCCTGTACATGATCGAAGTTATCGGGAACTATTACGGCAGTTGTATCGTACCATAAACCAAATCCCTGGGCTGAAAGTTTTTGCCAGGAGAAAAACCTGCTTGGGTCCACTTTACGGCCAGGTGCAATATCTGAGTGAGCAATAAAGTTGGCCATTGGTATGGAATGATTTTTTTTAAGCACTGCTAAAAGTTTCAGCAAACTTTGAACTTGCTCTTCCGGGAATATTTCACTCCCGTTATTATCCAGTTCTATCCCAATACTGGATGAATTGATGTCGGTATTATTTCCCCACTTAGCGGCCCCGCCATGCCATGCCCGCAGGTAATCATTGAGCATGTGATGCACCGTACCGTTCCTGCAAATAACATAATGAGCACTTACCTGCGTTTTTGTCATGGTAAATGTTTTCAACGTTTGCTCACAACTGTTCTGGGCGGTATGATGTATGACTACAAAGTTTGGCTTGCGCAAATTAAAATTCGTGGTGCCAACAAAATATGGTGCATTACTAACAGAATCTTTTAATGGATACTGACGAATGGTTTTAGTCAATGTCTTCACTTGTTTTTTGTACACTTTATTTGTACTGCTGTATGGGTTTCTGGAACATCCAACAAAAATAAAAATGGTTATACTTAATACAAAAACAGTTCGAGAAAATAAATTTACTATTTGCATGCTTGCTTTAATTATAAAATAAATACTTAAACAAAGCAACAAAATAATGAATATTAAATGGGAGATGTTTAAAAAATGATTTTAGATTTCTTCAATCTGTTTTCAACCCCTTGATAACCACATTGCCGGTTCCATTCGGATCGCAGGGATAACTGAATTCATTTTTCAGCGATTTAACATCATTGATGGTTTTATAAAACTCATCGAAATAACTAAAACAGGCTTTTTTATATTTTGCATCAATCCAAGGACAATCTTCATACAATTTATAGATAGCCGGTTTCAGTTTATTGAACTGGATAATAACAGGCTCGAATTCTTTCATGTTGGGTATGCAATAGCCCCTATATCGCCTTTCCCTAACCGACTTCATCATCAATGCTTCAAAAGGTAATGCGTACAGAGCATCTACCAATCCAGCATGATCAAAATCGTAGGGTACTGCGACCGGATTTTTACCTAACGAATCTTTTCCCAATAACTTGATGTTTTGCTGGTACTGAACCGACCAATCTGTATTGCCAATAAAATACTGAAATACAGCCATTTTAATAAAAGCAGATTTTTCTGTCAACTCTGGCCGAAAAGTTTTCTTTTCTATTGCAATTAATTTATTCCTTGCTGCCATTTGTTTTTCTTCTTCCAAAAGAAATCCATAAAAAAATGTATTGGCTTTTTTCTTTTGTGCATCTTCCAATTCCACTTTTACCAATCGCACCCGGAAACTATTTTCGGTAAGCAAATTATATATTTTATATACAAGCCATTCCCTGACAACATACTCATCCGATTTGCATGGCATTACTAATTTCAGCTTATCTTGTTTATAAAAAACAGATTCTTTGGGTTGATTTTTTTTGGCAAAATTTAGCAGTAACGGAGGGTAATTACAGTTCTCTGCCAATTTTCTGAAACGCCCCCTTGTTTTTATTTGTACTGGAAAAGAAACTGCTGCACTGTCTTTTTCATGGTATGAAAAATTCAACGTATGATACGTTGGATTGTCAACCCGGTCGTTTAACAAACTGCGTAGATTGCCCGAAATTTTTATATTCAAAATATCCTCCCCATCAAACAAGGTCTTTTTTTGAGTTGGATTTTGTATAAAATAAAATGCAGGATTATTTTGAAGCGAACCTAATAAAAAAAATAAGGCCAGGCAAATTGTATTTAAATAAATCTGACGTTTCATTTTACAATATTTAAAAATTAAAAATATTGTCTTCAAAGAGATTCGGATTTAAGAAAAATTAATCAATCACTTGCTCGAAACGAGTTAGCTGCCCATCGCTTGAAACTCCTTCAATTATTATCCGGAATGATTTTGTAATATCTGTATTAAAAAAAGCGATGATTTTTTTAGATTTCCCAGGTTTGGTTAAAATCATTGGCTCCCATAACAACGTGGTACGGTAATCTGCTTGTTCATTTTTTTGATCAAAAACCTGGTAGTTTGGCGAATAGAAATCTCTGATAATACTGTATCCCATTATTGTATTTCTGTCAAGGCCTTTTCCGGGAGCTGCTTTAAAATCGTCGCCTCTACGTGTATAAATGGCTATTGCACCACCATCCCCTCCCATTGATCCACCCATAAATGGTGGACGAAACACTTTTATAAATGCCACATCATTGACAGGTATAGTAGCAATCATGTCGACATTCGTTAGCATTTCATCCAAATAAACCTGTGGTGTGCCCCCACGCCATTGCAGTTCCGTTAATCCACCGCTTTGGTTTATCTGCAATCCGGCTACTCTTCCTTGTAAGTAAGTAAATATATTTTGATATGCGCCGGATAAGGGATCATTCACCATATCAAATTTATATGCATCACTGCCCCCAAATAATCCAGAGCTATATTTTTCATCCATCACTTCAATTGCTGGTTTTATCTTCGATTTTATCACTACATTTTCCAATACTTTTCCTTTATAAAAATCCAATAATGCGAACCTGTCCATAGCTAATTTAAAATTATAGCCACTACCCGATGTGTCAGTAGAATTGGAATAATACCGGCTAGCATTGCTTTTGCTATTATTGAATATGGCCGGCAACCGATCGGGCATATATTTAATAGATGCATTTTTATACAAACTTGTTTTGGGAAACTGATGATACACAATAATGGTATCATAAAACACATAAGCCGATTCTCTAAAACGTCCTTGCGCATCAATAGACGAAAAAATCATCTGCGTTTTTGAATCTTTTTGTTTGGCCATAATTATGAGGCTTTCCATGTTGGTTGTTCCCGGAATCACCCCATTCACAGTGCCCGACAAGGCAAGGTATAAACTGTCTTTTGGATAATTTATATTTGGATATCGATTTTTTGCCAACTCGTTCCAGTTAAATCGTCGCCATCCATTGGTTTGCATAACCAAGTCTAGATGCGATTTTACGAGCTCCGTATTGGCTGTAAAATAATAAGCCGGATTATGAATTTTCCCCCTCAAGTCGGAGGTTAATAAAATAGTTGAAAAAATGTTTTCACTGCTATCCGATCCAATCGCTTCATCGGTTACTGATACAGAAATATTAGCAACTAAATTATCCGGCACTTCAATTTTAATTTCATTCTTTGCTCTTTTATTCAAACCCCAATGTTGTACTTCTATATCTGTTTTAAAAAAATAATCTTCATTATTAATGAACAAAATACGTTCGGCAACCGGCATCGAATTTTTATCAAATACCGTAATGGTTAAAATGCCAGAAGGTAATTGTGTTATCGGAATGCTTTTCCGCACACTATTTGATTCAATTAAGCTATATGAAGTTTTAAAAACCATCCGCTCCTTCATAGTTGCCAAAACAAAACCTTCTTTTAATCGATCCTCCATATTTTCACTTCCTGTTAAAGAGAAGTAAGGACGACTAGCATTGATATCCGTATGCAGGCTTATGCCAGATGATTTTATCAATGGCAATAACGTAATATGTTGCTCTGCTTTCTCATCCTTCCATTTTGCAGAATATTTTATACCGGGCTTTGGTATGAAAGAGACAAGTCCCATACCATCATGTAGTGTTATTAACGAATCGACAACTTTACCTTCAATACTTTCTATGATGCCTTTAATTTTTACTGGCCGTCCCCATTGATCAGTTGCTTTAAAAGCAATCTGATTCACAATACCTTCAATGGCATCACCCCCTTCGGGGAAAAACTGAAGACTGGCAATTGGTTTTATTACTGTACCGGTTGGAGATTTTGCAGATAGTATCCGAATATCTTTTTTGTACAAAAATGCGGTATCAAAATTTAACATCCACCGGGTATAACCTCTAACATGAATTGTTTGCCCTTTATAATCTTCCGGAATGTCATACTGCCCAACTGCCGATGATTCATACATGGGACTAACGCTGTGAAAAAGCACATTCCCTTTATCATCCAACCAATCGAGGTAGAAAGTCTTTGTGGTCTCAGCCGGAAAAATACCCTGTATTAAATAGGCTTTAAACCAGATGGTTTCGCCGGCAGTATACGCCGATTTATCATAATGCACATGCGCTTTTTCTGCTTCATACTTTCCGGCATATTCGTTTAATGCAGATTCAATAGTTTGTGCATTTAAATAATTAAACCCAAAGAATAAAAAATATATATTAAAAAATAAAAACCTCATTAAAAACAAATATTAAAAAGTTGTAAATCCATTTGAATATACTGCAAGTTATATTATACCGCTTATAAACAGTAAATAGTCCAATGCGCTTTTCTGCGGTATAATACCATCTAAGATTTACACATAGTCCGTTGGACTATTTAGTAAATC
>JAYWEL010000165.1:0-38837 GCA_043779285.1 Chitinophagaceae bacterium
GCCCGCCTGACCGGACGGGCAGGGACTATGTGTAAATCTTAGATGGTATTATACCGCAGAAAAGCGCATTGGACTATTTACTGTTTATAAGCGGTATAAGGCATTATGCAATAGAGATAAATACAGTGAAGGAACCAATATTAAAGGTTGGCTCTTTACGATTATGCGAAACATATTTATCAATGCGTATCGAAGAAAAAATAAGCATAAAGTGCTATTGGATAATTCTGATAATAATTTTTTGTTGAATTTAAATATTGCCAACCCATTAAACAATGTTGTCAGCAGGTTGCAAGTAAAAGAGATGATGCAGGAAGTAATTCGATTGCCATTACTTTTTAAAAAACCATTTCTACTTTATTTCGAAGGGTATAAATACCAGGAAATAGCAGACAATTTGAATGAGCCTTTGGGAACTATCAAAAGCAGAATTCGTTTTGCCCGGAAAATTTTGAAAAAGAAAATGAGCAGGTATTGATACAAACTTCAAATATGAAAAGGGATACTTTTTTTGAGTTTAATGGAACAATCAAATTATGGTGGCCTCGCCAGGAATCGAACCTGGATCTGGAGCTTCGGAGGCTCTTATACTATCCATTGTACTACGAGGCCCAATGCCATTTATTTAATTAAGCCTCCAACGTTTGTGGCAAATATTTTTACGGCAATGGCCAGCAAAACTACACCAAAAAATTTACGTACAGCAAGCAATCCACCCGGCCCTAGAATTATTGCAATCCGGTTCAGGAGTTTAAGAACAATGTATACGAAAATTAAATTTATTAATATGGCAATTAGAATTGTTAGTTCATTGAAATTTGCTTTTAACGACATGATGGTTGTTAATGTACCGGATCCGGCAATCAAAGGAAAGGCAATAGGAACCATAGTTCCCGCTTTGATATCCTTGTCTGCTTTAAAAAATTCGAGGCCCAGAACCATTTCCAAGCCCAAAATAAATATTACAATTGACCCGCCAACGGCAAACGATCTTACATCTAAACCAAGTATTTTTAAAAAAGGTTTTCCAAGAAAAAGAAATAAAATCATTAATCCGCCCGAAATGATGGTTGCACGAAATTCCTGCATACCCCCCATTTTTTCTTTTAACGAAATGAGTAAGGGTATGGTTCCTAAAATATCGATGACGGCAAAAAGCGTAAATGTTACGGTTAGTAAGTCTTCAAAATTCATGGGTTTCGTTTGAGTTAAGTAAAGATAATATTACATATCTGATTTGACATCTTTTGTGACCTTTGCGAAAACGTTGTGCTTTGTGGTTAATGATTTTTTTTACCACAAAACACAAAGAAATACAATCACAAAGTGCACAAAGCCCAATTTTACAAAACAGTCAACTTGTAATTTTGAATACATTATCCGGGTGCGCCAATGGGTTTTGTTTTATGGTTGATTTTCTGTTGCAGTTGTTTGGCAAGTATCGTGAATAAAAACTATTGTAAGTGAATATCACAATACCAGAATCCTTTTGTGTATGGGTCTTTGACAGGAGTGGGGTGTGTACTCGCAGGAATATTGAATGGCTTGTATATTTTTTCTCCTGTAGTAACGGTTATTTTTTGTTGAAAGATGGGCCCTTCAAAACAATAGGTATGAAACTCCCCGTTCTCCCCGCAGGGATCAACAGTAGCAGGGAGCTCTTTTATAAAATCCCCGTCAATCAATTTTCCCACCTGGCTTTCATCTAAATAATCCTCATTCACACAACACAAATAAGTTTTAAATCCTTTTTGTACAAAGTCTTTAATTATATGAGCTGTATCCATTTTCCAGAGAGGGAATTCACATTGCATGCCCAGCTCTTTCATTTTGTTTTCCCTGTATTCCCGCAGGTCTTCTAAAAAAATATCGCCGAATAAAACAGTGTTGATGCCTTCACTTTTTACCTGCAGCAACGTTTCACGCATTTGGTTTTCGTACCCGGCATTACTGGCTTCATACACATATACTTTCAGTAAAGGGATGCCAATACTGTTTGCCTGTGCCTCTATCAGCTCTTCACGGATGCCATGCATGGATAAGCGTTTGTTATTTCCATTGATGGTGCTTAGCAGGTATTTAATCTCGTATTGATTTTCCTGCTGCACTTTATACAACGCATAACTGCTGTCTTTCCCCCCACTCCAACAAAATATAGCCGGTTGTTTTTGCATGGTTTGTTTTATTTAGCAGTGATCAGTATGGAAAGTATTTTTCTTTAAAAAGAATATACCTGTCTTTCAATTCAAACAGGCATTTTCTGCAAAGGCAATCTTTATACCGTTCTTCAATAAATAGTTTTTCATCTTCTGTAAAGGAAATGCCATAGCATTGGCATTGTGTAACAGTACCAACCTTACACTCAAATGTTGAACTGCAGCGGGGGCATTTTTTTTCTTCGTGTTTACACATGCCATGATTTTAAGCATGCAACAGGCGGCATTGAAACCGCCTGTTGCCTAAATTAATTAAAGTGTAAAACCTATACCTGTATTGAAATTAAATTTTCTGCTGTTGTAACCCGGTACATCAAAGTAAACCTGGTTGGTGATATTGCGCAGATCAACAAAAGCCCTGATCTTTTTTGAAAAACTATAACCGAAATAACAATCAATGTTATAATAGGCTGGCATTTGTGCAGGCCCGGGATCATATTGTCCTTTCAGTCTTGTGCCCACAAAACGGAACGAAGGCATTACTGTAAAATTCTTTGCAACTTCAAGTGTGAGTATACTGTTGAAAGTAAAGTTGGGACGGCGGTAGAGATTCTTCACTTTTACATTATTGTTTTTGCCTTCGCCATCTACATAAGTGAAGTTGTTGCTCCAGTTTCCATTGCTGCCAATGCCGATGCTGCTTTCCAGTTCAAAGCCATAATCATTCTGCTCATCACGGTTGATATATTTTCCATAAGGAGGAGTAGTGGTCGATTGAAAAATGATCAGGTTTTTAATGTTTCTTTTAAAACCAACAATACGAAAACTGTTCTTCCTGCTGTTGCTGAACGATTGAAAACCGATTTCATAGTTCCTGCTGTCTTCCGGTTTTAATTGTTTGTTGCCGTACTCACTGTACAGTTGATAGAGAGAAGGAAGTTTGTAACCGGAAGAAATATTTACAAATACTCTTGTGTTGTCATCAATGTTATAAGAGGGGTTGAATGTATAGGTTGTATTGGTTGAGTAATCGCTGTGCTTGTTGAATCTGAATCCGGCTTCCAGATTAAATCCCTTTAATTCAACGGCCAGCAAGGATGTATAAAAAGAAAAATTAGTTGCTTTTGCAGAATCGCCCAACGCTGTTTTATAAGGGCCGTATATGCTGATGCTTGTGTAGTTCTGCGTTGTATTTTGAGCTATGTACTGGAGACCTGATACAACCGATAACTGTTTTACAATCTTGTAGCTGCCAAACAATTCACTAATTCTTGTATTGCCTTCATAAGAACCTTTTGAATATTTGGCAAAGCCACCAACACTTACACTGTCATCAACATAAAGTCTGTTTGCAGCAATTAAATTTTGTGAAAGATTTAAATTAAGCTTGTTGTTTGTGTAAGAAAGTGCAAGCCCGTTGTTGCTGTTTTTGCTGCTAACATTATTGTCAGCATCGTCTTTATAGGCGCCGGCATCAATCCCGTTTTTGTATTTGCCAAAACTGCTGAAAGCTTTTACTGCAAACTGTTTATTGAAATCATACCGCAGGTTGGCCAGAAAATTATGCTGTGCAAATTTGTCGTTGTCAAAATTCTTTGTTCCGCTGGTATCCTGTGCCGAGGAGAAACCCTTACTATCGGCGAAGTTATAAGTGGCGTTGTAAGAGAATTTTTCAATCTTTCCGCCAATCCCTGCATAGGCCCTGATGGTATTATAGCTGCCATAGTTCAGCAAACCATTCCCTTCAACTTTTTTACTGCCCGCTTTTTTGGTGATAATATTAATTACACCTGCAACTGCATCGCTGCCCCACAACGTACTTTGAGCACCTTTTAATATTTCAACACGTTCAACCTGGGCAGGGTTGATACTATTCAAATCAAATGAATTATTGATTTGTGAAGCATCGCCAACGGGAACCCCATCAATTAATACTAAAACATTACCTGTGGCTGCACCCCTGAAATAAATATCCTGGTTGGTGCCAAGGTTGTTGTTGGCTCCATTGATAAAAACACCTGCCTGGTAATTGATGATTTCTGTAAGTGTTTTACCTGCATTGCGCTGCAAAGTTGCCTGATCAATAACTGCTACAACCTTTCCTGTTGTGTTTTGTTTTTGCTCAATCCTGTTGGCGGTGATGATGACTTCGTCTAATTGTTTAGACGTTGAGCTGTCCTGCTGTGAAAAAATGGAGCTGCTGATTGTTAGAGCAGCCACAATCAAAATTTTTCTTTTCATTTTTTGAAAATTTTAAGTGACTGCTTCCGGTTAAAAAAAAGAGTGAAATATAAATGCCTTCCGACTTTTACATTTCATGCCTTTCACCCGAAAGCTGAATGCCTGCCTGCGGTAGGCAGATTGTTAATATCATCAGGCAGGTCTTCTGACTTGTTCTCTGTTGAACACCTTCCCGTTGAAGTGGCAAACACCTTTCATCAACAGTGGTATGAAGTTTCAGCAGGTGAATGGTGAGTTGTTAATGGTGAATTTGTTACCTCTTTCAGGAATTATTCAGCATTGCCAATTGACCATTCACGTTAAGAACTTACAGCTACGGGGATAGTGCCGGATTTACACCGGCTTCCCTTTTAATTCCGAACATTCGGAGACCAAACGAGTGGCAAAGGTAAATAGAGTTTGATGCCCGGCAAGAAGAGTTTTCAACAAAACATGTAAAACTTTATTTCTTTTTATGGCCGGAGTGTTTAACCACTATTCCTATATAATAATTTCTGGTTGGGGCTGCATTGAAAGCCCGTCCTCTGGGATCGTTGATATCATTGCCTAAGCTGTACATTTCATTCAGCAAATTATCAATGCCAAAATACCCATTCAATTTGATTGATTGTTTTAGATTTTTGTTCCATCCCAATCGGAATCCTAATAAGTGGTATGGATCAGCCTCCAGATTATTGGCATCATTTAAAAATTGTTTCGAATTATAATAATAACTGAAGTTGAGATAAACGTTTTTTAAAAATTGGATGTTCATTAAAAAGGAAGAAGCATTCACCGGTACTCCCGGTATTTTTTTACCCGAAAAATTAACTGTGTCTTTTTTCAGGTCGCCATAGGTGAAATGACTGTATGCATACGATCCGGTTACCGAAATAGAATGAATAAAAGATGATTTATTGTATGCAGTATAAACATAATCCATATTTAACTCTAATCCCTGTTGTAGCGTATTACCGGCATTGATGAAAAAATCGGCGCCAGATAAATCACGGCGTTGAACCAATGCATTTTTTAAATTGAAATGAAATGCATTCAGAAAAAAATTCAATTTCCGTTTCAGTAAACTTGCCTTTGCGCCAAATTCATAATTGGTTCCGGTCTCAGCTTCCAGGTTAGTGCTGATTATGCCGGTAGATGGAAGCAATTCAGCCAGGGTGGGAGGTGAAAATCCTTTCGATAAAGTGGATTGCATTTCAAAAAAATCATTCAGTTTGTGTGAAACAGAAAGCCTGGGTGCCAATTCGTTTTTGTAATTTCTTTTTTGAGAAAGGATGGGATATTTATTCAGCCTGGTAATTTCTACAGATGTAAAATTGGAACTGATGCCGGCATGGATAAACCAGGTATTCCTGAAACTGTAATCGAGCTGTGTAAAAAAACTTTTCAGATTATACAGGATGTCATCATTTGTTTGCAGGGTATCCGGATTTCCATTTTTATTTTTAAATACCTGCGTATTAAAATATCCCCATTGCATTTCAGATCCGATGATCCATTTCCATGCTGATATTTCATTTTTTTTATCCCAGGAAAGTGAAGACCTGCCGCCAAAATGTGGCTCAGTACGTCTTTCATAGTTTCGGATGGATGGATTACGGATATTGGCATACGCTCCGTAAAGGGTGGTTCTAAAATTCCAGTCAGCATTAATTTGATATTGGTCAGTAATGCCAGCCAAAAAATTTTTCTGATAGATGGCTGCTTTTGCTGCAACAGCACCTGGTAAACCGGCAGCAGCCGGTCTGGAAGCTTTCGGGTTTGCGTTAAATTGAGCAATGGTAAGTGCTCCCGGGGTTTGATAAAAAAGATCGGTAAATAAAACTACGGTGGTTAGTTGATGTTTGTCAGAAAATTTCATATCCGATGTCCAGGAAAAATTATCTCTGCGCATATTGGTATGATCCCGATATCCATCCGTTTGATTATGGGCATAACTAATATTGTTACGGTTATTTTTTTCGCCAAAATTTATCGAAGTAAAAAAATTCTTTAACCCAAAACTTCCCAACATTATTTCCAAATTAACAGCAGGTTTCCATTTTTCATCAAAGGACCTCATGATGACTAATCCTCCGGTTCCTGCACCATACATACTGCTAGCCGGGCCATTTACAATATCCATGGAAGAAAAATTATTTGCAGCAAACTGGTTGAAATAGGTGTTTCCACCGGGATCTGTTATGGGAATATGGTTCCAATAAACTTTTACATTTCTTACACCAAATGGGGATCGAATGGAGCCCCCCCGGATGTTGATCCGGTAACTACCTGGAGACCGCTCCTCCATTCGTACGCCGGCAATAGAATTGAAGGCATGAACCAGAGAAAGTTTATTATTCTGGTCCGTAAGTTCGGAGCTAATAACTTTTACGGATATGCTATTCTTTGTTCTGCTTCTTGTTTCATTAAAAGCAGATACAATTACTTCCTCCAACATTTTGGATGAATCTGCAATATTTACCTGGCTAAATACACACAATTGTATCAATAAAAAACTTAATAATAAAAGACATGATCTGGGCATATATTTTCCTGAATGGCGGACGAAGTTAGATTATATATTTATCTATCTTCATCAGATGGTTTCAAAAAACAAACTGAGTCTTTTCAGTATCACCATGATCGTTATTGGCCTGGTAATAGGCATGGGAATTTTCCGAACTTCAAAAGATGTAGCACAGGCTGCATTGAACCCGGAGATATTTTTTAGTGCCTGGATCCTCGGCGGACTGATTGCTTTTTGCGGAGCATTGACCTATGCCGAAATCGGTTCAAGATACCCGGTAACCGGGGGGTATTATAGAGTGTTTGCTTATGCGTACCATCCATCCATAGCATTTGCTATCAACTGTATCATATTAATCTCTAATGCAGCATCCGTAGCCGGTGTGGCATTGATTGGCAGCGAATATATTGCACCAATATTATTTGAAGCAGGAGCAACTAATTTAATAAAATCATTCATTGCCATGGGTGCAATAGTGCTTTTCTATTTTATTAATCTGATGGGATTGAGGATGAGTTCGAAAACGCAGAATGTGTTGATGTTGATTAAAATTGCGATGCTACTGGTATTGATTGCGGCCATTTTCTTTCCTCAGTTTTATAATCAAAATCCGGCGGTTCTGCAAAGCGAAGCCTTTAATGCGGGTTCTGTTTTATTGTCGTTTGGGTTGGCATTGAAAGCCACATCATTTACCTATGGCGGTTATCAGCAATCCATCAATTTTGGTGAGGAAGTAGAGAATCCGCAACGAAATATTCCCAGAGGGATATTTATCGGCATCGTGGTCATCATCTCGTTATACTTGGCCGTTAGTTATTCGTATTATAAGATCATCGGCTTACAGGAATTGAAAGATACTTCAGGAATTGCCTCCATAGTAGCAGAAAGAATGTTTGGTATTACCGGTAAATATGTAGCTTCTGTATTGCTATTTGTGGCCGTGTTGGCTTATGTAAATGTTTTGTTGCTGAGCAATCCAAGAGTCATGTTTGCTATGAGTGAGGACGGTATTTTGCCTGCGGCTTTTAAAAAGAAAGATGAAAAAAAAGATGTATTAACAGTGAGCTTGACCGTTTTTGCAGCCGCTTGTGTAGTGGTTCTTTTCTTTGCCGATACCTTTGATAAGATATTAAGTTTTACCATCTTTCTCGACTCCATCGGTATGGCCACATCAGCAGCAACTATTTTTGTATTAAGAAAACGAACCAAACATCTCGATGGAACGGGGATTTATTCCATGAAATTATATCCGTTGTTGCCCATCATATTTGTATTGGCTTATATTTTTGTTGGAACCATGATTGCAATCACTACACCACAATATGCCGTTATTGGCCTGGTTGTGTTTGCCGCTTTTTTCGGACTTTATTTCCTGATTCAATTCTTGAAAAAAAATAAAAACTAAGATGGACCTTTCATATATACTCAATGAGTTGGGCGAAGAAAGAGAACATTATTTCAATGCAGTTTCGCCACCCATCATGCAAACCAGCAATTTTTCTTTTAAAAAAGTGGCTGATATGCGCAAGGCATTTGCCGATGAAATGGATGGTTATCTTTACAGCAGGGGATTGAACCCAACAGTAGAAATTCTTAGAAAAAAATTAGCGGCATTAGACGGGGCAGAAGACTGCCTTGTATTTAATAGTGGTGCTGCTGCCATCTTTGCCGGCGTATTGGCCAATGTAAAATCCGGCGATCATATTGTAAGTGTTGAAAAACCGTATACTTGGGCACAAAAAATGTTTGATGAAATTCTACCTCGTTTTGGAGTAACTACCACTTATATTGATGGAACAGATATTTCAAATTGGGAAAATGCTGTTCAAAATAATACATGTCTGTTCTATCTGGAATCGCCCAATGGCTGGACTTACAAGTTGCAGGATTTAAAAGCAGTTGCAGAATTAGCAAAATTGAAAGGGATCATCAGCTTTATTGATAATAGTTATTGTACTCCTTTATATCAGAAACCCATAGAGATGGGTATTGATATCAGTATGCAGACAGCTACAAAATACATCGGCGGGCACAGCGATACATTGGGTGGTGTATTGTGTGGCAGTCATGCCATGATGAAAAAAATATTCGACAGCGAATACCTGAATATTGGTAGCGGTATTCAGCCATTCAATGCATGGTTGTTGATTCGGGGTTTACGAACCTTACCTATGCGTTTGGAAAGGATTTCAAAAACAACACTGGAAGTGCTGCATTTTCTCCAACAGCATCCAAAAGTTGAAGAGGTGATTTTCCCGTTCGACGAATCATTCCCTCAATACGAATTGGCTAAAAAACAAATGACTGGTGCCTGTGGTTTGATGACCATTATTTTAAAATCGCACAAGCGGGAGGATATTGAAAAATTCTGCGAATCGCTGAACCATATTATGATGGCCGTTAGCTGGGGTGGTCACGAATCGCTGATCATTCCAAAATGTGCAGGAATTAGTATTTCTGACTTTAACCCTGAAAATATGGAGCATCGTTATATCCGGCTTTATGCCGGGCTGGAGGAGCCGGAGTATTTGATCAAAGATCTTAATCAAGCGTTGGAAAGGATATAACTTAGCCGCAATTTCCGCTTATCAATTTTTAGCTTTTTCGCAATACAATTCAATTAGTTTTGTACAACTATGAAGTATATTTTTTTAATGGTCTCTTTTATGGCCGTCCAAGCTGGATTATTTGGTCAGGAGAAGTGGGATCTTCAAAAATGTGTTCAATATGCCATTGAAAACAATATATCTGTAAAACAATCAGATCTGCAAACCCGTTTTTCTAAACTTACTGTCGATCAAAATTTGTTATCCCGGTACCCCTCTTTAAATTTTCAACCAAGTGGCGGTTTCAGATTGGGACGATCTGAAAACCCCACAACCGGTGTATTGGAAGACAATAATTTTTTGAGTGCCGGCTTTAATTTGAACAGTTCTGTATCAATATTTAACTGGTTTTCTAAAAGAAATACCATTGAGGCAAACCAGTTGATTTATGAAGCAGACCGGGCCGCAGTGAATAAAGTAAAGGATGATATTGCATTAAATGTAGCCGTAGCTTATTTACAAATTCTGTTAACCCGTGAACAAACCAAGCTTTCCGAAATTCAAATAGCTCAAACCAAATTTCAATTGGAGAATACCCGTAAACAGGTTACTGCAGGGGTATTGCCTGAAATAAATGCGGCAGAACTTGAGGCGCAATTGGCAAGGGATAACTCGGTATTAGTTACCGCAGAAGCAAGTGTGAAGCAACAAATTCTTCAAATGAAAGCATTGTTGAACCTGGATGCTTCTGTCGATTTTGAAATAGAAACTCCACCGGTTGACCGGATTCCGATGGATGCCTTGGCAGATCTTCAACCCGAGTCGGTATATAAAATGGCATTGGCCAATTTGCCACAGCAAAAAGTGAATGAACTGAGAATGCTTTCTGCTAAGAAAAGTGTTGATGCGGCAAAAGGATTTATGTATCCTAATGTTTCCATGTTTGGCGGATTGGGTAGTAATTATGTAAATATCAAATTTCCTGAATTTAGTCAGGGACCAAAAAAGATTACCGGAGCAACTGTAAATGTTAGTGGAACTGATTATAATGTAATGTCTCCTTCTTTTATTATAGCAGGCGAAAAAATGATTCCTTTTGGCCAGCAGATGAACAGCAACTTTAGTCAGAATATAGGGGTTTCTATGAGTATTCCCATTTTTAATAGTGGTAGTGCCAAAACAAACTGGAAAAGAACACAGTTGGTAGTGAATCAGTGGGAGTTGCAGAAAGTAGCGGATGACCAGAAATTGAAACAGGATATTTACAGAGCATATATTGATGCAATAACTTCTTTGGAAAAATTTAATGCAAATAAGAAATCAGTACAAACAGCAGAAAGATTGTATGATTTTTCTAAAAAAAGATTTGAAGTAAATCTGTTATCTACATTTGAATTAATCAATAGTCAGAACAATTTACAGCGGGCAAAAATTGATTTACTCTATGCACAATTCGATCATGTATTTAAAATGAAGATGTTGGAATTTTATAAAGGACAGGGATTAAAATTATAGAAGTTAATTTAAATATATTATGAATAAAACAGTTAAATGGACATTGATCATTCTTGTAATAGTCATCATCGGAGCAATAGCCGGTAAAATGATTTGGGGTAAAGATGATAGTGGAATTAAAGTAAGTACAGAGAAAGCATCGTTTAAAACAATTACTGAAACGGTGAATGCCAGCGGTAAAATTTATCCGGAAGTAGAAATAAAAGTCAGCTCGGATATATCGGGAGAGATAGTAGAGTTGACTGTTATGGAAGGTGATAGTGTACGGAAAGGACAATTGCTTGCCAGAATCTATGCAGATATTTATGCGTTGCAAAGAGATGAGGCTTCTTCCCGAGTAAATCAATCCATGGCGGGGGTTTTAAATAGTAGTGCTGCTTTAGATGCATTGAAAGCGGCTATGCAACAGGATAAAACCACGTTGGATAGAAATAAAACACTGTTTGATCAGAAAGTGATTTCCAAAGCAGAATTGGAACAGTTTGAAACAAGATACCTTTCGTCAAAAGCCAATTACGAAGCGGCATTACAAGGTATTAAAGGATTACAGGCCGGTGTGCAAACTGCAGAAGCCGGACTGACACAAGCCAATAAAAATCTGGGCAGAGCAGGTATAGTAGCACCTATGGATGGCGTTATTTCTTTGTTGGCTGTAAAAAAAGGTGAACGTGTTGTGGGTACTGCACAAATGACCGGTACAGAAATGATGCGGGTTGCCGACATGAGTAAATTGGAAGTAAGGGTGGATGTGGGAGAAAATGATATCATTAAAATTAATATCGGCGACTCGGCCGATGTGGAAGTGGATGCATATAATAATAGAAAGTTCAAAGGCGTGGTTACACAAATAGCTAGCAGTACTACCCGCTCGGGGTCGGCCGCTGTTTCAACAACAACCGATGTTACTAACTATGAGGTACATATCCGTTTAGATCCTGCATCGTATAGTGATTTGATTGACCCTTCGAAAGTTAAAAAATTTCCTTTCCGTCCGGGTATGAATGCCAGTGCGGACATAAAAACAAAACGACACGATCATGTGTTGGCTGTGCCAATCAATGCAGTTGCTGCAAGAGAGAAAGGAAGTGATAAGAGTATCGAAGAAAAAAAGAAAGAAAATAAAAAGAACAGCAGTAAAACGGAAGGAGAAGAAGAAACAACGGTGGCCATTGATTCGGACGAGCTGGAAGAAGTAGTGTTTATTGTAGATAAAGAAGGCAAGGTTAAAAAAACGGCCGTTAAAACGTCTATTCAGGATATTAATTATATCGAAATTACGTCGGGCCTGAAAGAAGGTGACGAGGTAGTGATAGCACCGTATAATGCCATCAGTAAAACACTAAAAGACGGAACCAAAGTAAAAGTAACTGCAAAGGATAAGTTATACGAAAAATAATTTCTGTTATTTTTGTAATTCGAAAGAGAGTTGGCTTTTGAGCAACTCTCTTTTTTTGTATCTTAAGTTTTTAGCGAAATATAATAATTTAATACATGCGTTTTGGAATTTTAGGAAGTGGAAGTTGGGCAACGGCATTGGCAAAAATGCTGACAGATAATAAGCACGAAATAAATTGGTTATTGCGTACAGAAACAGCTATTGAATATTTCAATAAAAGAGGGCATAATCCCAATTACCTTAGGTCTGTAAATTTTAATACTGCTTGTATAAAATTCAGTATCGACGTAAAAAAAGTAGTAGCTGATTCAGATATCATTCTAATGGCCATCCCATCTGCATATGTTGAAGAAGTGTTGAAAGAATTGAATAAAGAAGATCTTCAAAATAAAAAAATAGTATCTGCTATAAAGGGAATTCTGCCAACGGAGAATATTTTATTGAATGAGTACCTATATAAATATTTCGAGTTTCCCCTCGAAAATTATTTTACTGTAATGGGCCCTTGCCATGCAGAAGAAGTGGCTGGCGAAAAACTTTCTTATCTCAGTTTTTCTGGATTAAATGAAGATGTTGCAGAAACGGTTTCCCAATTTTTTAAAACAGCTTATATCAATACGGTCGTCAATCATGATGTGATTGGAGTACAATATGCGGCGGTACTTAAAAATATTTATGCGCTGGGTGCCGGCCTGGCTCACGGATTAGAATATGGGGATAATTTTTTAAGTGTATTGATTGCGAATTGTGCCGATGAAATGGCAGGGTTTCTAAAAAAAGTCGGAATCGAACATATGGTCGTTGGAGAACATGAACCCGCAAACCCGGTCACACATCGCAAATCTCCCAATTATGCAGCCTCTGTTTATTTAGGCGATTTGTTGGTTACCTGTTATTCATTATACAGTCGTAACAGAACTTTTGGTACCATGATTGGGAAAGGATATTCGGTAAAAGCTGCACAACTTGAAATGAATATGGTTGCTGAAGGATATAATGCTTCCCGATGCATCTATGAAATAAACAAACATGTACATGCTGATATGCCCATTGCCAAAGCCATTTATCAAATCTTGTGGGAGCAATGGCCGGCACAAAAAGGGTTTAAGCAGATTGAAGAAGTGTTAATCTAAAAACAAATCAGCGGCAATTCCATCGGCCAATAATTTTCCTTCGTTTGTCAATATCAACTGATCGTTTTCAATTTTTAATAAACTGCTATTGATATATTTTTTTGCAGAGTGCAGTAAGTTTTCTTTATTTTTTTGGGCTGTCATGTTTTCAAAAATTTTCAAATTCAATCCTTCCATGGTACGTAAAGAAATCATGATGAATTCATTCATGCGTTGAGTGTGTGTAAGAATTTCTTTTTCAAATGGAATCCGTCCTTCATGGATTGTTTCCATGTATATGTTGTTATTGGCAATATTCCATTGCCGGTTTTGTCCATCGAAAGAATGGGCTGATGGGCCGAAACCAAAATATTTTTTACGCTGCCAGTAAGAAGAATTATGACGACTCCTGTTTCCGGGTTTGGCAAAATTCGAAATCTCATAATGTTCATATCCGGCTTCTTTCAGCCAATTCATCAACAAAACAAATTGTTCCGATTGTTGGTCTGGATCTACGTCTGCTGATTTTTTCTGTTCAATCAGTTTATTCAATAAAGTTTTAGGTTCAACGGTTAATGCATAGCAGGAGAGATGAGGGATATGGTATGCCAATGCTTTTTTTACATTTGATTCCCACTTTGCATTGGTCAATAATGGCGTACCATAAATTAAATCGATACTGATATTGTGGAAACCGTTTTTTTGTGCAAGTTCGATGCATTGAGTTGCTTGCTCTTGATTATGTGCCCGGTTCATCCATGCCAAATCTTCCTGGTAAAAAGATTGTATGCCAATACTCAAACGGTTAATACCAGCCTTTTTCCATTCAATCAATTTTTCTTCTGTAATGTCATCCGGATTGGCTTCAATACTTATTTCTGCATCTTCACTGATGATGAATACCGATTTTAATTTATCGATGATGCTATTCAGTTCTTCCTGCTTCAATAAACTGGGAGTACCACCACCAAAATAGATCGTGTCGATTTGTTCAATCAAATCAAAATTATTTTCAATTGATGCTAGATTCGAAACAGTCAGGTCTATCTCTTTTAACAAAGCTAAAATCAAATCATCCTTATATCTGAGTGATGTTGAAAAATGAAAATTGCAATAATTACAGGCTTTCTTGCAGAAGGGAATATGAATATAAATTCCGGCCAAAATTATAATACGGGTTTAAATGAATAATTTTATTTTAAATAATACCGGCAAACCGGCATGGCAAATTTACATAAGCTTATATCGATCGTACTATTTCATTTTATTTTTGGGTTGATGACATTACAAGTTATGGCACAAAGCAATTATCATTTGCAATTACATGCGGTTGATAGCGACTCTATTTTTATTAAAAATGAATTAGCTATAGAAACTAATTTCGCTTCCCGGATTTTATGTGTGGAGTATGTAAATAAATTACAATCTTTTTTACAAGCAAAGGGTTATGTAACGGCCTCCATTGATAAAGTTCGGTACGATTCAAGTTCTGCAAATATTGAAATTTATTTAGGAAAAAAATATACCTGGACTTCTTTACATACGTCTATTAAAGATGAATCATTATTGCTTTCTGTTGGTTGGCGTACGTCTGCATTTGCCGGTAAGCAGATAGATTTTACACAGGTTCAATTAATGCAGGAAAAAATAATAAACGATCTGGAAAATAAAGGGCATCCATTTGCAAAAGTGTTTTTGGATAGTATCATACTTACAGACGAATCGGTTTCAGCCCGGTTACAGATTCAAAAAGGGCCTATTTATAAAATTGATAGCATCCGGATTTATGGCAACTTAAAATTATCCAATTTATATCTACAACGATATTTAAACATCCCAAACGGAAGCATATACAATAAAGAAAACTTGCTCAGGGTAAGCAAAAAAATAAATGAGTTGACATTTGTAGAAGAAGAAAGGCCTTCAAATATTTCTATGTTGGGAACGGGTTCGGTACTGAATCTTTATCTGAAACAAAAACGAAGCAGTCAGATAAATGTGTTAATAGGGTTTTTACCCAATAACGATCAGTTGTCATCGAAAAAATTATTGGTAACTGGGGAAGCAAATATTCATTTGCGAAATTCGCTGGGTAACGGGGAATCGATTGGATTAAACTGGCAACAGATTCAAGTTAATTCTCCCCGATTGAATTTGTATTACCGGCAACCGTATATCTTAAATTCAAAATTTGGTGTTGATTTTAATTTCGACATGTTTCGGAAAGACACGACTTTTCTGAATGTAAATCTCCATTTGGGAACACAGTATATATTGTCTGCAAATAAATCGGGCAAGATTTTCTTTCAACGATTTCAGACCATTGTTAATGGAATCGATAAGCAATTCATTCTCCAAAACCGACGATTGCCAGATCAGGCAGATATTACTTCATCCAGTATTGGTTTGGAGTACGAATTTAGTAATACGAATTACCGGTTAAATCCAAGATCAGGGAATTTGTTGGGAATTAATTTTCAGGCTGGAACAAAAAATATCAAAAAAAATAATGAGGTTCTGGATCTAAAAGACCCTCTTGATCCACAATATAATTTCGACAAGATTTATGAAAATGTACAATTGAAAACCTATTTATTTAAAATCAAAGCAAATGCATCCCGTTATTTTCCGATAGGGAAAATGAGTACCATAAAAACATCATTGGATTTGGGTGTATTTCAGAGTGGAAATATTTTCAGGAACGAACTTTTTCAAATAGGCGGTTATAAATTGTTGCGCGGTTTTGATGAAGAAAGTCAATACTTGTCTCAGTTTGCCATTGCATCGGCAGAGTATCGTTATCTAGTAGGAGTGAATTCTTTCTTTTTCGTTTTTGCAGATGGAGGTTGGGGACGTAATAATAGCCAGAACGCAAGTTTTAATTATCATTATATCAGTTCCGGTTTGGGTTTGGCATTGGAAACAAGGGCCGGCATATTTAATCTGGCATGGGCGGTTGGAAGCCGGAATGATATACCTTTTAACCTGAGGCAATCCAAAATTCATTTCGGGCTGGTAAATTATTTCTGATGTTTTTTCAAATCTTTTTAGTTTACTATCCTGGCTTCTATACTTTTGCAGCCATATATAAATATGTTCAAACGTCTGCTGATATTTTTTCTTTATCACCTAGCTCTGCTAAACTTTGTTCAATCGCAAAGCAATTTGGATAGTACTATTATTTCAAATGCTGACTCGGTAGTGGTAGTGGATACAGTAATAAAAATTATTGACCCTTTTGTTCTTGCTTATTTCAATGATTCTATCAATAGAAAAGTTAATAGAAATGAGGCCTGGAATTTTGATAATGACCAGCGGTTTTTAAAGCAATGGTTTCAACATGTATACAAACAGCATCCATATTATCATTTCAAAAAACCGAATGCTAAAAAAAGTTCCGATCTGAAATTATTTCAGGGAAAAGAGATTCTATTTTATGTTTTAACCGGGCTCATCCTTTTTTTCGCCATTTTTAAACAGGTTTTTGCAAAATACCTCAAAGATCTCTTCAGAATGTTTTTCAGAACAACTTTAAAATACAACCAGATCAGTGAGCTTTTATTACAAAATCCACTTCCGTCCTTATTGATGAACCTGTTTTTTGTTCTATCAGCTTCATTTTACATTACGGTAATCTTGTTTTACTTAAAACTATCCCCAGTGGATAATTTCTGGCAACTTTTATTATATGCTACAGCGTTAGTAAGCTTTGTATATCTGGGGAAATACATCATTTTAAAGATTTCCGGTTGGTTATTCAATTTTTCAACAGCTACCAATTCGTATATCTTCATCGTATTCATTGTCAACAAGGTTATTTCCATTTATTTATTGCCTTTTATTGTCATTATCAGCTTTTCTGAGGGTCAGGTTCAACAAGTTGCCTTTACATTATCATGGATAGGTTTATTGGGCTTATTGGTTTACCGGTTTATTTTGTCATATGGTTCGATGCGTAACATAGTAAAAGTCAATCCTTTCCATTTCTTTTTGTACCTTAGTGCATTCGAAATTGCACCATTATTACTGCTTTACAAGTTGGTGCTGATTTATATTTAAAGAAAGAAGTATAATTTTGCAAAACTAGCTCGTTAAAAATGGAGAAAAATTTGGTTAAACAGACTGAAAAGGCAATGGGTATAAAGAAGATACTTATAACCCAATCCAGACCCGAAAGTGATAAGTCACCATACTTTGAGTTATCTCGAAAATATAATGTTGAGCTCGATTTTCACTCCCTTATTCAATTGGAGCCTATTTCTGGCAAAGATTTTCGCAAACAAAAAATTGATATTGCCGGGTTCACGGCTGTAATCTTTACAAGCCGCAATGCGATTGATCATTTTTTTAGAACCGGTGAGGAATTGCGATTGAATATTTCACAGGACACAAAATATTTCTGTATTACAGAATCTATTGCTCTTTATCTGCAAAAATTTATTTTATACAGAAAACGCAAAGTTTTTTACGGAGCAGATGGGAGTAATAAAAGTTTTTTGGATGTTGTAAACAAACACAGGGAAAATGAAAGCTTTATTTACGTTTGTTCAGAAAATCAACAGGATAATGAAATTTGTAGTTGGTTGAAACTCCATAAATGTGAATTTGTTCTTGCGTTTATGTATCGTACCAAAAGCAATGACTTAAAAGATGTTTTAACCAAAACCAGTTATGATGTGATTTGTTTTTTTACTCCAAGTGGTGTAAAAAGCCTTTTTGATAACGTACCTAAGTATAAACAAAACGGTACTATCATTGGTGCGTTTGGAACAAATACTTTGAAAGCAGTAGAGGAAGCAGGCTTACGCTTAGATATTATTGCTCCACAACCATTAGCTCCATCCATGATAACTGCATTGGACCACTTCCTTATTTTAAGAAATAAAAAGAAATAAATAATTACTTTATTACATCAAAAGGCATTCTATACGAGTGCCTTTTTTGTTTACCCATGTTATTGAACGAACTTTAAAAAACCTAATTCAAATGATAAATTATAGAAATGAACAGACTAGCTAATGAGACAAGTCCATATTTATTGCAGCATGCAAACAATCCGGTAGATTGGTTTTCTTGGGGAGAAGAAGCATTGCAAAAAGCAAAGACGGAGGATAAACCTATTTTGGTAAGTATTGGCTATTCATCCTGCCATTGGTGTCATGTTATGGAAAAGGAAAGCTTTGAAGATGACTCCACTGCAAAAATCATGAACGACCATTTTATTAATGTTAAAATAGACAGAGAAGAAAGGCCGGATCTGGATCATATTTATATGGATGCGGTTCAGGCTATGGCAGGTAATGGTGGATGGCCTTTAAATGTGTTTTTAACTCCCAATGGGAAACCCTTTTATGGGGGCACTTATTTTCCACATCAACGGGCATACAACAGGCCCTCGTGGAAAGAAGTTTTGTTAAATGTCTCCAAGATATTTATTGATCGACGGGATGATGTAGAGACGCAGGCCGATACGTTGATAAAGCATATTGAAAAATCCAATTCATTTGGTAAGGCTAAATCCAATTTTACAGATAACAACATCCTTTTCAGCCAGGACTCGCTGCATATTATTTTCCAGAATATTATGAAACAGGCCGACACGGAATGGGGAGGATTTGGGAAGGCCCCTAAATTTCCTCAAACAATTACAATACAATACCTGCTCAGATATTATCATTTTACAAAAAATGAACAAGCGTTGAAGCAAGCTGTTCTTAGTCTCGATAAAATGATTCAGGGAGGTATTTACGATCATCTGCAAGGTGGCTTTGCACGTTATTCAACTGATACCGAATGGTTGGCTCCTCATTTCGAAAAAATGTTATACGACAATGCCTTGCTGATTGCTGTTTTAAGTGAAGCTTACCAGTTGACTAAAAAAAGTTCTTTTAAAGAAGTGATTTTACAAACCATTGAATTTGTAAAAACCGAATTAATGCATCCCGACTTTGGATTTTATTCGGCAATGGATGCCGACAGCGAAGGAGAGGAAGGAACATATTATGTATGGTCTTATCAAGAAGTTCAAGAAGTACTTGGCGAAAATTCAGTGTTGTTTTGCGAATTCTTTGATATTTCACCAAATGGAAATTGGGAAGGGAAAAACATTTTAAGGACTCAAACACTTATTGAGGTTTTTGCAGAGCAAAGGTCTATTTCTTTGAAAGAGCTGGAAGAAATATTAAACCATGGGAAAAAAGAATTATTGAAAAAAAGAAACGAAAGAATCAAGCCATTATTGGATGACAAAGTGATTCTTAGCTGGAACGCATTGATGAATACGGCACTATCAAAAGCTTATGCAGCCTTAAGCGATGACCGGATTTTGGATTTGGCAGTTAAGAATATGAATTTTATAGTTCAAAACTTAATAAATCCTGAAACTAACGGATTATGCCACACATGGAAAAATAATAAGGCAAAACACCCGGCATTTCTCGATGATTTTGCTTTTCTGATTCAGGCATTAATTTATCTTGGGCAGTCTACAACTGATGTTAAGTGGATAGATTTGGCTGCTGAGTTTAGCAAAATCGTAAAAAAGGAATTCCGTGACGAAGAGACTGCTTTTTTTTATTACACAAATAAAGAACAGCAAGATGTAATTGTGAGAAAAAAAGAAGTGTATGATGGTGCACAGCCTTCAGCAAATGCTGTTATGGCAGAAAACTTTTTTCGGTTGTCTATACTATTGAATGATAATTCTTTTAAATCTCTATCAGAACAATCTGTATTGTCTCTTTCAACTGCAATAGTACAATATCCGGGTTCTTTTAGCAATTGGGCTTGTTTGCTAATGGATATGGTTTATGGTTTAAATGAAATTGCAATAGTAGGTGAATTGCATACTGTTTATTTAAAAGAGCTTTTAGCTTTATACATACCTAATAAATTGTGTATGGCATCTGCATTTTCGAATAAGGATTACCCTTTGATAGCCGGAAAAAATGTTAACAAAGAGCAAACTTTTATTTTTTTATGCAAAAACTATACATGTCAAAAGCCAGTAAAAAGCATAATTGAACTACAAGAGCAGTTAAGTTCCGTTAAATCAATTAACTAAAGCCAAATCTGATACAATAATCATGTTTTATTTCCGTTTAAGTATTTGTCGCATATTCAAACATCATGAGAATCAGTAAAATAAATAGAAAGCTGGCGTTTGAGATTCGATCAAAACATTATATTTGTCCATTACCACAAAGCATATGAAGTTTAAAAATTTTATCTACAGTTTATTAGTAATAGTTGTTATCGCAACTTTATCTAGCTGTGGAATTATCGGAAAAAAGAATAAAACGGTTGGCTTGCCAAACGATGGTCAATTGTATGGCATCGCCCCCGGTTCGAAGTATATATTGCCCAAGCCAATAGGCATGGTATTTATACCTCAGGGAACATTTCATATGGGGCCCAGTGATGAGGATCCTGCATTTGCATTTAGTGCTAGAAACAGAAATATTTCTATAAACGGATTCTGGATGGATGCAACAGAGATTACCAACAACGAATATCGCCAATTTGTATATTGGGTTCGTGACTCGGTTGTAGCAAAACGATTAGGTTTTGTAAAAGCCGGCAAAGATGGTAATGAATATGTTGATTGGGTAAAAATGAGGTCGCAAAAATGGGGAGATCCTAAGTTTATCGAGCAGTTAGGACAAACAGATCTGATTCTTTCACCAGAAGAAAGACTGGCGGGAAAAAAAGAATTTGACCCTTCTAAAGTGGTATACCATTCGGAGGTTTTTGATTTGAAAGAAGCTGCAAAAAGAGAAAATGCTACAAAAAACAGATCTCAATTTATTGTAAAAAAAGACATAAAAATATATCCAGATACATTGGCTTGGATTCGCGACTTCGCATATTCATATAATGAGCCAATGACCAAACGATATTTCTCTCACCCTGCTTTTGGAAATTATCCGGTAGTTGGTGTTTCCTGGCATCAAGCAACTGCATTTGCTGAATGGAGGTCTCATTATTTTAACGCTTATCTGGATTCTAAAAACAGATCACCAGAGTCTGATTTTATGTTACCTACCGAAGCACAATGGGAATATGCGGCCCGTGGCGGACGTTCACAATCCATGTTTCCATGGGGTAACTATTATTTAAGAAATAAAAAAGGTTGTTTACTTGCCAATTTTAAACCAGGACGTGGTAACTATCCGGAAGATGGTGGATTTTATACTGTTAGAGCCGATGCATACTGGCCAAATGATTTTGGTTTGTACTGTATGGCGGGGAATGTAGCCGAATGGACATCAACTATCTATTATGAGGGTTCGAATAATTTTCAGCATGATATGAACCCTGATGTAAGATGGAATGCAAAAGATTCAGATCCTCCAAGAATGAAAAGAAAGGTTGTGCGTGGTGGAAGCTGGAAAGATATAGGCTACTATTTACAAAACGGAACTCGATCATATGAATACCAGGATACCACTAAATCTTATATTGGATTTCGTACAGTCATTGATTTGCCGGCTGCACCGGTAAAAGGAGGCAGGTAAAACGATTTTGGAAATTAGTTATCTGCTAAGTTATTTATTAAGTCACATATCTATTTTATAACAAAAAAAAGGACCAATCATGTTATTCTTTAAAACCAACAAAGGCCATTGGTGGCTTAATTTTCTTTTTAGTTTTTTTGCGGCGGCTGTTATTGCCGGGGCTTTGTTCAAAATTCGTCACTGGCCTTATGCCGATGAAATGATAACAATTGGACTTCTTTGTGAGGTAATGGTGTTTTTAATTATGGCATTTGTGGTACCTCCACAGCCTGAGTATTATTGGGAGCGTTATTTCCCAAATCTAGATGTGCATCCGGATGAGGAAATTGCATTGACTGGTAAATATCAGGCAACTCCACTGGCTAATATGGGTGATTCAGGTGGAAACTCTGCTTTACAAAAATTAGATGACATGCTATTGGAAGCAAATATTACACCAACTAATTTGGGTAATTTAAGTGAGAGTTTTAAAAAGTTTGGTGCTACAGTAGAAAATATAAGTGATGTAACGGATGTACTTGCTGCAACAAATGACTACTCAACAAAAACAAGAGAAGTAACTGTTGCTTTAGAAGGTATGAAAGATGCCTATTCAAATGCTGCAAGCAGTGTTCAGAATTTTAATACAGCAGCTGAAGGAACAAAAGTATTCCATGAGCAGGTACAAAATTTAACAAGGAATCTTTCTTCATTGAATACCATTTATGAATTGGAATTACAGGATACGAATAATCATTTAAAAGCAATGAATCAGTTTTATTCTAATTTAACACAAGCCTCACAGGTAATGCAGGGTAGTGTTGAAGATGCTAAAAAAGCACATGATCAGATTTCATTATTGGCCAATAACCTGGGAAAATTGAATCAGGTATATGGCAATATGATTAGTGCAATGCAGGGAAGATAAAACAGGCTTTGTTCATTTGAAAAGTTTTTAAAAAATGAATAAGATGATTAAGAAAATTTTACTAACAGAAGAAAATCCAATTTAAAATGGCGTTACCTAAGGAACCCCGGCAAAAGATGATCAATATGATGTATTTGGTGCTTACAGCGATGTTAGCAATGAATGTATCTGCTGAAATATTGAATGCCTTCAAAACGGTGAATAGCAGCTTGGAGAATTCAAATACAACGGTTCATAAATCTACTGAAACAATAATGACCTCACTCAAAGCAAAAATGAGTGAGCCAACAACAGCAGAAAAAGCCGGTATCTGGTATCCCAAAGCAGAACAGGTACAAAATCATACAAACGAACTATTTAATTATATAAAAAGTTTAAAAGACCAGATTTTAAAAGAATCGGGATATGATCCTGCAAAAGGAAAGCTGGATTATAAAGAAGATAATTTGGATGTGGCAACACGAATTTTAGTAGAGAAAGGTGCCGGTAAAGAATTATTAAAAAGGCTTACGGATTATGAGGCAAAAGTGATAACTGTTGATTCTGCCGTTGCTAAAGAATTCAGGAATAATCTTCCTATAGATTTGACCATGCCTAAAACCCAGAATAAGGGGAACAAGACTTGGGAAGCAGCTTACTTTAGAATGGTTCCTACAGTAGCCGCTTTAACTATATTAAGTAAGTTCCAAAACGATCTGAAAACTTCTGAAAATAAAATTATTGCATATTGCCATAATAAAGTAGGCGAAGTGGCTGTTCGGTTTGATACTTATTCGGCAATTGTTGGACAAAGCTCAAGCTACTTAATGCCAGGTGAGGAATTAGAAATTACGGCAGGTGTTGGAGCATTTAGTAAAACCGCACAACCAATTGTTACCATTGGCGGCGCCAATGTATCAATAGGACCTGATGGTGCTGCACATTGGAAAACTACCGTAAATGCAATGGGTGCAAATTCGCTGAATGTAAATGTAACCTATACCGACCAAGATGGAATGAAACAAACTATTTCTAAACAAATTGATTATACAGTAGGCCAGGCAAATGCTTCTATTGCATTGGATAAAATGAATGTATTATATATTGGTGTTGATAATCCGATTACGATAGCAGCCAGTGGAGGTGCCGAACAAATACAGACTAATATAACTGGTGGTGGTGGCTCTATCTCCGGTTCAAGGGGTAAGTATATTGCCAGAGTAAATACGATAACAGATGATTGCCGAGTAAGTGTATCTGTGAATGGTAAAATAGTAGGTGCATCTAAATTCAGAGTGCGTACTATTCCAACTCCGGTAGCTACTGTGGGTGGTTTTTCTAGTGGAGATAATGTTCCAGCGGGAGCATTCAGGGCACAATCAGGAGTGGGAGCTTATATAAAAGATTTTCCATTCGAATTGAGTTACTCTGTTACAAGTTTCACATTAACTTCTGATACAGATGATGGGGATATTGAAGAAGCACCTTGTGCCGGTAATACTTGGAGTCCAAAAGCACAGACAATGTTACGTAACATGAAAGCAGGGCGTTTAGTAACTATAGATAATATTCGTGCAGTTGGACCAGATGGAACAAGTAGAAAACTTCCTTCATTGGTTTATTATATAAAATAAATGATTTGATATGAAAATGAATATGATTAAATCTGGGTTATTGTTATTGATGGTAATTTGTTTGGCAGATTCTTTATTTGCTCAGCGAACTAGAAGAACTGCCACTAATACACCGGTAAATCAACCCCAAACTCAAACTCAACCGCAACCGCAAACGCAGACAAACGTAAATCAATTACCTGCGGGTTTCAATCCCTATGGAAATATTCCAATCAGGGTGGATACCAGTGGTATGATTGATAATGCCATAAAAAAATCTTTACGACCGGATAATGCATTTGAGAAATTCGGATCAAGTAGCCGTACACCTCTTGCTTATGAGCATCTACGTTGGGATGATGCATTTTTTACAGAAAAAGTTTGGCGGGAATTGGATTTAAGAGAAAAAATGAATCAAACTTTTCGTTATCAATCAGATGAGGATAATGGTAGCCAGATTTTCATTAACATGATTCTGAATGTGGTAAAAACCGGTGATGTAACTGCTTTCGCAGATGATCGTTTTACAACCCCATTGTCATTAACTGAAATTGAGCAAATGACTGTTGGATCTGCAGACACTGTCGGCCGGACCGATGTGAATGATCCAAGTAAGATTGTAGAATATGTAGTAACCAGGGCTAGTTTTGATCCAAGTTCGGTGAATAAGTTTCGTATTAAGGAAGAATGGATTTTTGATAAAGAATCCAGCAGAATGATAGTTCGTATACTGGGCATTGCACCATTAAAAACAGTGTATTTGCCAAATGGACAGGAAAGAGGAACGTCTATTATGTTTTGGGTTTATTACCCCGATCTTCGGCCATTACTTGCTTCCAATGAAGTGTATAACCCGAAAAATATGGGCGTTTACCGGATGACTTGGGAAGAATTGTTTGAAAGCAGGATGTTCAGTAGTTATATTGTAAAATCTACGTTGGATAATCCATCCAACAAACTGATCAGAGGATTGGTCAGAGATCCGATACTTGCTTTGTTGGAAGGGGAGAATATTAAAGATAAAATTTTTAATTTCGAACAGAATCTTTGGTCATACTAATTGAATAAATCGTCATGTTTTAACAATATTTAGTTAAGCATGACCGTTATAAGAAAAGATAAATATATTTCAATAAAATAATTTCTAGTAGTTGGTTTATCGAATAAATTAAACTACTTTTACCTTGGTTTTTCATAGGATATTGGATTTTAAAACGGGGCTGGATTTCTATCCGGGCCCCATTTTTTTTATAACTCTTTTGCTCCTATTGACTCTGGAAATAGGTGAAAACCAACTTGGCTTTTGTTTTGCCAATCACTTCTTCAAGTTCCTTTAGCGTTGCCTTTTTTATTTTATTTACCGACCTGAATTTACTGAGCAAATCTTTTGCAATTATTTTTCCGATACCATGAATATTTTCCAATTCGTTTTTAAATGTTCCTTTACTTCTTTTATTACGATGAAACTGAATGACGAACCGATGAACCTCATCCCGTATTGACCTAATTAGCTTTAAGGCATTACTGTTAAAATCGAGATGTCTGGCATCTTTGTCTCCAGGGAAAAAAACTTCTTCCATGTTTTTTGCAAGGCCTACAATAGTTGCCTTTCCAATGACATTTAATTCGTCAAGAGCTTCTAGCGCAGCATTTAATTGCCCTTTACCTCCATCAATAATGATCAATTGGGGAAATGGCCCATCCTCCTTGATTAATCTTTTATAGCGCCTGTAAACCGCTTCTTTCATGGAGGCAAAATCATTTATTCCCGTCACTGTTTTAATGTCAAATAAACGATAGTCAGCTTTATGGGGTTCGCCATTTTTGAAACTCACCATCGCAGAAACAGGATAGCTGCCTTGAAAATTAGAATTATCAAAACATTCGATATGCATTGGAATAACAGGAAGCTGAAGTTGCTTTTGTATTTCAATCAATACCTGGTTTTTTGTGATGCTTCCTGCACCTGAATGAAGTTTTTCGTTTAAACTTTTTTCTTTAATGAAATAATTTGCATTTTTTACAGACAATTCAAGAAGCTTTTTTTTATGTCCTGCTTTCGGTACAGTAACAATTACATGCGTATCGGGGTAGTCAATTTTAAATGGTACAATAATTTCATGGGCTGTACTATTAAATTTATTTCGGATTTGTGCTATAGAAAAACGTAGAATCTCTTCACTGGTTTCATTCAGATTTGTTTCATACTTTATAGTATGTGTTTGAACAATTGTCCCATTTCTTGTCATCAGATAATTGACATATCCTGACTCTTCGGAAAGAAGAATCGAAAAAACATCTACATCGCCAAGTTTCGTACTTACTATAACAGATTTTGCCTGATAGTTTTCCAGAAATCCTATCTTCTTTTTAAAAAGGTCAGCTTCCTCAAAATTCAACTCCTTTATTTTTAATTTTATTTCTTTTTTAAAATGAGCAATCACTTCCGAAAGATTTCCTTTTAAAATATTTTTTAACTGATCAATCTCGGATGCATAATCTTCCTTGCTTTGAAACCCTTCACAAGGACCTTTACAATTTCCGAGATGATACTCCAGGCAAACTTTAAATTTCTTTTTTTCAATATTTTTATCAGTTAAATTTAACGTGCAGTTGCGTAAAGGAATGGTTAGTTTAATGAATTCGAGCAATTCTTTTATGCGGGCAACAGAAGTATAAGGCCCAAGATGTTCAGATCCATCATGCAATTTTTTGCGACTGAAAAATACTCTCGGAAAAGGTTCTTTTTTTATAATAATGAAAGGATAGGATTTGTCATCTTTTAAAAGGATATTATATCGCGGTTGGTATTCTTTGATTAAAGCATTTTCTAATAGAAAAGCATCTTGTTCGGTATCAACAATCGAAAATTCAATACGATCAATCCGTCTTACCAGTTCAACTGTTTTATAACTGTTTAGCGTTTTTATAAAATAAGAAGAAACTCTTTTTTTTATATTTTTTGCTTTGCCTACATAAATCAGTTCATTATGTTCATCAAAGTACTTATAGATACCGGGCTCTAATGGCAAGGTTTTTACAATATTTTTGAAATGTTCAGTCGTCATATTCAGAAAGAAAAATAAGCGTATAAAATAATTAATCTTCTTTATGGTTCCATTTAACTTTGGTAATGATTGTTTTTTCAGGTTTATTTTCTTCTTGAATAATTTTTACAACCTGGAAACTTTTATCAACCTGCCACAATAAATTTTTAGATATTACAGTAGCCTGCTCGGTATTACTCGAGGAAATAATAATATTACTTACTTTATCGCCACCCGTATCCGGTATTATTACCACATCCAGCTTTTGTATCTCAAGTCCTTCCTTCAAGGCCGTATATGTAAAAACAACTCTGTTCAAACTTTGGTCAAACATTTTTTCTTCTTTATATGACTTGCGTATTTTTTTTTCACTAATATCGGGTAGTTTAAGAAAATCAATGGCCAGATCTCTGAATTCTTCCCTGCTTACAAAGCTGGTGTCCGTTTTGCCCTCCATGACAACAATCTTGAGGATCGTGTAAAACGAACTATCTACATGGGCTACCTGACTTTTAATAAATGAAATTGCAGGGAAAAACTTGCCTGATTCAGTTTGGTCTTTTTGAATACACGAATTAAAAATAAAAAGACAACATATCGGTATTGTAATTAATCGGAAATTATTCATCCTGTAAATTTAATTAAAAGCATTTTGCTAAAAAGAAAAACCCCGGTCGAATGTAAGCCAGGGTGATTTTTGTTGAATGTAAAATAAATTATCTGTTTAAAGAAGCACCAATTTTGAAGCCATAATTGAACAGGTTTTCTTTTACAGGATAGGTATCAACATAGCTAGATAATAATTGATAACGAATCTGTGGTCCAATCTGCCAATTTAGTTTTCCGGTCGAATAGGAAACAAAAGGTTGAATGCTTGTATTAGCATTTACTTTGCGAACCAACCACGGCACCTCCGTGTAATTCTTGTAATCAACAGACAATAGATAAACACTGTTTTTTAATAGGAATGTTGGTTGCACGGTACCGGAAATTCCAAATTGAACTTTGTTGGATTTGGCAATATGATATTCGAAACCTATTGGTGCTGAAATCTGGAAATAAAAATTATGTAAGTAATCAGGATTAAAACCGTTTTGATTATTTCTGTAATTACTCATCATAGACATATTGTCAACACGGGTTCCCCGGTTTAGCGCATAGGTTGCAATATCACCTGGTGCATTAAATGCTTTAATGGAATATCTGCTGATATTTAATTGTACACCAGCTCTAAGGTTTATATTTTTTGAAAATGGAATTATTGCTGCCAAACCAAATTCGGCCCCTACTTCCGGTGTATGATTAACATAATCATTCACATTAAAAAAGACCGTATTCGGATTTGTAATACTCAATAATGAATTGGAGCCATTCAGGATATAGGATTTGTTTTCGGTCAATTTACGGGTTGTAATAGTTGGTGTGAAATAAAATTGCAAAGAGGTTTTATTTTTCTTTTTTGTAACCGTAATATTGTTGAGAGCATTTTCAACAGCTGCTGGTATAGCAAGAGGTAATTCATTTATTTTGGAAACAATTTGAGCAGCAGCAGATAAATCGTCAACAACCGAATTACTCAAACTGAATTCTTCTTCCTTAATAATTTCTTCATTCTTAATTTCACTAGTTTCTTTTTGTAAATCAACATCAGTATGATCTACGGGTATTACAGGATCTAAGATGCCATTACTTTCCGGTTGCATTACCAGTACGTCGTTAACTACAGGAATGTAAACCGTATTTATTGATTCGGAAGACGTTTTTGTATTTATGGAGGAAACTGCAAATGTTTTGATTGACGTTTTGAACAAATCAACCGGCATTGTTAATTCTGTTTGAGTTGTATGAACAATCTCATTTTTATCATAGTTCAATAAGTAGATAGAAAAAGTGCCTAAAGAAAGCATTAATAAAGTGAAACTAAAACCTAGGATTCGGCTACCAAAATGTAAATTAGAATATATACAATCCCATACATTATCTGATGGATACATCTTATATTGCTCAACGTTTTCTTTTAAAAATCGTTCAAATGCATTATCGTAAAATTCATTCATCATATACTGACAAAATAGGTATAACGGATGTATTATAACTTAAGTGCAGAAACAGTTTTATTTGTTTTTTGCGCTGTTTTTTGAATAATGTTTCTCTTAATTAATATTCCTTCAAGCATAGCTTTTGCTCTGGTGTACTGACTTCGGCTGGTGCTTTCTTCTATTTCTAGCATGATCGATATTTCTCTGTGCGAATACCCTTCTATGGCATATAAGTTCAACACGGTTCTATAACCCAGCGGTAATATCCTGATGCATTCAATGATCTGTTTTGCCTGTATAATTGCAGGAATACTTTCCTTTCTTACATAAAGTCCTGTGGCATGTATGATGTCCACATTCTCATTAAACTTTTTATTCTTTTTAAGAATATTAATGCAAGTATGAACAATTATTCGTCTGATCCATCCTTCAAATGCACCTCGGTGTTCAAAGCTGTGCATTTGCGAAAACACTTTAATAAATCCTTCCTGCAACATATCTTCTGCATCTTCCCTATTGTGTGCATAACGATAGCATACTGCAAGCATTTTAGGACTATACGTTGAGTAAAGTTCCTTTTGTGCTACTGCATCGTTATTCAAACATCCTTGTATGAGGGCTTCCTCGGTCATACTTAACTTTAGGTTGCCTGTAAGTTAGACAATTTTTTAAGAGAAATGCTGCGTTTAACTATTAAAAAAATCTATAATAATTACCCTTTTTTTTGTTTCAAATACCGGGAAAATTTGCATTTAATTTGAAATACTTAAAGATATTAGCTAAATAGGTTAAGAATTTACAAATCAGGGATTTAACCGGAGGGTTACAAAAAAGTTTCTTCCGGCAGCTGAAAAACCGGAAGCGAAATTTCGGTAATTGCGGTCAAGAATATTTTCTACGCCAGCCTGAACCAATAAATGTTTTTGTAGCTGAAAGCCTGCTTTTAAATTTAAAGTAAACCAGGAAGGCATCCCATCTGCAGTGGCGTATTGAAAATTATCTTCACCGGTTGGGTTATAATTTTTCGTTTTTTTCCAACCATTAAACAATCCCAAAAACTCGCAATTAAATTTATTTTTCAAATAACTCAAACTGCTTTTTCCAAAGAAAGGTGGGATATGATCTAAGGGGATTAAAGTTCCATCTTCTTTTTTAAATCGTCCATAGGTATAGTTGATACTGCCATAGTACGAAATCGATTTGGAAATATTAAAATTGATGCTTGAACTAAAGCCATACAAAAATGCGTTGTTCTTATTTTGGTTGGCGTAAACAGCAGATTTTATTCCGTTATAAAGTACCGAATCATTACCATTCAATTTAAAAGGGGATACCACCAGAGCGTTTTGAAACAATGTGTAATATCCAGTAAACTCAACAAGTGTTTTTTTATTGAAATTCTTACTTATGCCAAAATCAACATTGTATGTGTATTCCGGTTTTATCTCCGGATTTGGAATGACCAAACGTTTAAGTACAGTACTTGTTTCAAAAATTTTACTTAAGTCATCAATATTAGGTGCACGGAAACCGGATGAAAGGCCAGATGAAATTCTTAAATCTTCATTAGCCAAAAATATAAGTCCGATATTTCCGGTTACTGCCGTATTTGTTTGTGCGATAGAAGTAAAAGGAAAATTAAAAAAACTATTGTCTGCAATGGTTGAATTTAACGAAACGGTTTGTAATCGTAAACCATCATTCAGCACCCATTTTTTATTTTTAAATTTCAATGTGTGTTGAGCATAGGTAGCAAAATAATTCATTTTATTTTTTCCATTGGGGTAACGGCTATCCAGGGCCGAAACAATGCCTGTTATTGTATTTGTACGAGTTCCAACAGATTTTACATCATTCAGTTGGCCATCCATTCCAATGACTAATTCATTGTTTTTCCAGAATTTTCTACCATCTAAAGTGAACCCGATTACATGCAGGTTTTCAATACGTTTGTCGAGCCGGTCATAACGTTGATATTCTCTGGTAAACCGGCTTTCTTCAATTTGCTGATAGCTGACAATCATTTTTACTTCATCGATGAAGCTCAGTTTTTTCATATTTAACTCATAGGCAAACAGGTTTCTTTTTTGAGGGCCATAATACCAACTGGCAAACCGCAGTTTTCCATTTCGAATGTCCTGTAGCCGATCATAACGGGGGACGTCCGTTGAATTAGAAAATTGCATATTGATAAGATGGGATATTTTATCAGATTGTTTGAAAAGGATCTTTTGAGTAATATCCCATTGTTTATATCCGGAGAAACGTTGAACCCTATCATCCTTATTTTGAACAATAGAATCAATACCGTTTATGGTAGTGATATAGGAAGATCTTCTGCCAAAATCAGGATATTTTTTTGAGTAGTTATTACCCATTTTCATGTCTCCGAAATTACTAAAAGTATAGGCCTGTAACCAACCCCATTTTTCCCCAGCAATATTCATATTAACATGAAATGTTTTTTCATTATTTACAGTACTGTATCGGGCAAAAGCGGAGCTGGATACTTTTAGTGTATTGCTATCTGTGGTTTTGGGTGTTTTGGATTGCAGGTTGATGACCCCACCCAATGCATCACTTCCATACAAGGTAGATGAGGGGCCGTGTAAAACTTCAACCCGATCAAGCATATTTTGATCTACCGTGATTAAGTTCTGTAAATGGCCAGATCGGTATATCGCATTATTCATTCGGATGCCATCTACAACTAACAAGATCCTACTGGCTTCAAATCCTCTGATAACAGGGCTGCTGCCTCCCTGTTGACTTTTTTGAACAAAAACATTTCCGGAATTTGCCAAGAGGTCTCCGGTATTCTGTGCATTTATTTTTGCAATCATGCTGCTGGTAATGATATCAATTTTCTGAACAATATATTTTTTGTTTTCAGCAAACTTATTAGAGTAGACGACAACCTCATCCATTTTCTGAATGGATAAACTGTCCTTTTGGGCATACGAAAAAGATAGGGCAAATAGGCAAGTGATTGCCAACGCAAATTTTTTCATAAAAATTATATGAATTATTAAATATGTAAATGAAATTGAGTAAAAGAGAGTGGTTATATTTTCGGTGGAGGAGTATTAACCTTGGAAATATGGTCAACAAGAGCAGATTGGTTTTCTGAAAACAATATTTTGTTTACCGGAAAAAGAACAATCTGATCTTTGAGTAATTCTGTATGGATGAGCGATTGGAATACCTGAAATATTTGTACCAGTGTTCTTTGCTGTTCAGTTGAATTGCCACTATTGTTTTTTTGGATGAAATTTTCTATAACGGTTTCTTCATCATCAAATAATCCCTGAATATGTAAGATGTCATTTTCCTGAGAAATTGATTTTACGTCAAACATCCTCCCTTCCAACAAAATCTCCGAATTCTTTTTTACCCAAACCAAATCTGTTTTTTTGATAGTAACTCTATGCAGCATTTGATATTCAAGCTTTTCTTTCATCTCGTATTTAATCACCAACTGAAAAATCTGTATAAAAACCAATGAACAAATGGGGGTGCTTAAAAAAATAAATAAATAAAAGGCATATCGTTTTTGTTTAGTCAATGGAGATGTTTATTTTTTGTCTATTTTTTTTTCTGCAACAAAACCTGTTTTTGAAGTAATTTCTACTCGTACTGCTGCAGCCCAGTTTGTAATAGAAATTCTTTCTTCCTGACTTAAGTCGGCATTTCCATGAAGCCAGATATAGGATTTTAATGGCATTTCTTTTTCTTTCACCATTTCAATCACTTCTTCCATTTTATGGTCTTGTTTCTTTGGTTTGTACGTTCCAAATTCATCAAAATTCCATTTTTTCTTTCCATCATTTATATGCGTTGCCAACCACCAGGCAACGGGTTGAAAGTTGTTGTACCAGGGATAAATCGTGTTGTTGCTATGGCAGTTCATACAGGCTTTATCAATGATTGTTTTCACATTTTGTGGAACAGTATAATGATTTCCAATATAATTAAGTTGGGGAGTTGTAGTATTATTTTTAGCTGGCCGGATGAACTGAATGGCAACTAAAACAATGATAACGAATAGGAGTATTTTCTTTTTCATTTAAAATTTTTGGTAAAGTTAAAAAGATTCAATTAAAATATTGCCGGTCATTTCTTTAGGGATTGGTAAACCCATTATTGCAAGTATCGTTGGAGCTATATCGGCAAGTTTGCCACTTATTAATGATCCTTTCCATTTATTATCTATAATAAATAAGGGAACTGGGTTTAATGTATGAGCTGTATTTGGTGTACCATTTTCATTGATCATATAATCGGAGTTCCCATGATCGGCGGTTAAAAAAACAGTATAGCCATAGGCAAGTGCCTTTGTAGTTATTTTTTCAACGCATTGATCAACGGTTTCAACAGCTTTAATAGCGGCATCCCAAACACCGGTATGGCCAACCATATCAGCATTGGCAAAGTTTAAACAAATAAAATCGGCAGTTTCATTTTCTATTTCTGGAAGAATAGCTTCTGTTAATTCAAATGCACTCATCTCGGGTTGAAGATCATAGGTAGCCACTTTGGGAGATTGAATCATGATTCTTTTTTCACCAGCAAATGGTTTTTCACGGCCGCCACTGAAAAAGAAACTTACATGGGGATATTTTTCGGTTTCTGCTATTCGGATTTGTTTCAATCCGTTTTGTGCAATCACTTCTCCCAACGTATTGTTCAGATTATCCGTTTCAAAAAGAACATGCACATTTTCAAATGTTTTATCATAATCAGTCATGGTATTGAAATGCAGGGACATTTTTTTCATGACATATTCTGGAAAATCAGTTTGGGATAATACCTGGGTTATCTCACGGCAACGGTCCGTTCTAAAATTGAAAGCTAAAACTACATCCCCCTCTTTTATAGTTGCAATAGGGTTATTATTCTCATCTGTAATGATAGTCGGTAAAATAAATTCATCACTTATTTTTTTTTCATAAGACTGTTTTATGGCATTAATGGCACTGTTGTTTTTTTGACCAATTCCATGAACCAGTGCATCGTAAGCAAATTTTATACGTTCCCATCTTTTATCCCTATCCATGGCATAATACCTGCCCGAGACAGATGCTATTTTTATGGCACTGGTTTTTAAATGGTCATTCAGGTTACCGATAAATCCTAAACCACTGTTCGGGTCTGTATCACGTCCATCGGTAAATGCATGTATAAAAACTTTTTCCAGTTGCTCTTTCTTGCATAGATCAGTAATAGCTTTTATATGGTTGATATGCGAATGCACCCCGCCATCACTGACCAAACCAATTAAATGAAAGTCCTTGTTATTTTTTTTTGCATATTGGATAGCGGAAAGCAATTGTTCGTTTTTGAAAAATGACCCGTCATTAATCGCTTCATTAATTCGTTGTAATTCCTGAAAAACGATTCGGCCGGCACCTAAATTCAAATGACCTACTTCAGAATTGCCCATTTGATTATCCGGTAAACCAACCTCATGTCCGCAGGTAACCAGGGTTGTATTTGGATATGCATGGTATAATGAATTGACAAAAGGAGTTTGAGCATGTTGAATAGCATCAGACGATTTTATTTTTCCTAAACCCCATCCATCCATAATCAGCAGAATGACTTTCTTATTTGACATGCAGGTCTTATTATTGTATTATGAAATGACTATTTGAAGATATGTGGATGTAAATTTACATCCATTTGATTTAATTTATTAACGAAGCAATTGGTCTAAATTCAGTTTTATGTTTATTTATTTAAAATTGTGGCACATTTTTGGCTTTCTAAACCGTGAAAACAAATAACATGAAATGTCTATGATCAATAAATTCGTTCATAAACCCGGATGATTATTTTTATGGACATACCATGTGGCCAAAAAACAATAAAAAATATACACATGAAAAAATTACTAACCATATTTTTGCTAAGCATTGGGCTTTCCTTGATATCATTTAAATATATAGAAGGTCTGGATAACGTAATTAATGCGTTAAACGAAGGGAATGCTACTGAGATGGGGAAATATTTCGACGAAACAGTGGATATTTCCATGCCGGATAAAAGCGACAGTTACAGTAAGGCTCAGGCTGTTTTAATATTGAAGGATTTTTTTAAAAATTCGGGGGTTAAATCATTTGAAGTAAAGCATAAAGGAGATAATGGGAATGATTTATTCTGTATAGGTACTTTACAAACAAAAACCGGAAATTACCGTACCACCGTTTTTATGCGTCAGAAAGGGAGTAAACAGGTTGTTAAAGAAATCCGGATTCAATCATAATTGATTTTCTGATAAATAGTAAGTCCTCTGTATTCACATACGAGGGCTTTTTCATTTAATTTTGCCACATGAAGAATTTTGATGAACAGCTTTTCGATTTAATAGAATCTGCTTTATTGGAAGATGTAGGAGATGGAGATCATTCAACCTTGTCTTGTATTGATAAAACCGAGCAAGGGAAGGCCGTTTTAAAAATCAAACAGGAAATGGTTATTGCCGGCATCAACATAGCTGAAAAAATATTTCAACAGGTTGAGCCTGCTACAAGATTTACAAAACTTAAAATGGATGGAGACATCGTTCATGCGGGAGAAATTGCATTTGAAGTAGAAGCATCTGTCCAAACCATATTAACATGCGAAAGGTTGGCGTTGAACTGTATGCAGCGGATGAGTGGTATTGCAAGCCTTACTAAAACCTATGTGGACATGCTAGCCGGATATAAAACAAAACTGCTTGACACCCGAAAAACCACACCGAATTTTCGATTACTCGAAAAAGAAGCAGTGCGGATTGGAGGAGGTTACAATCATCGTTTTGGTTTATACGATATGATTATGCTGAAAGATAATCATATCGATTATTGCGGAGGAATTGAAAAAGCTATTGAACGTTCATTTGCGTATACACAAAAGCATAAACCCGATCTTAAAATAGAAATAGAAACCAGGAATCTGGATGCGGTGAAAAAAGTAATTGCAAACGGAAAAGGGAAAGTGTTCCGCATTATGCTGGATAATTTTACACCTGCACAAATTGAAGAAGCATTGACCTTGATAAATGGCGATTTTGAAACCGAAGCAAGCGGAGGAATTAACCTGAGCAATATAGATACTTATGCAAAAACAGGGGTTGATTATATCAGTGTAGGAGCATTAATTCACCAGGCTCAAAGTGTGGACATGAGCTTAAAGGCAAGTCTGGTCTGATTTTCGGGAATAATAATACTAGCTAAGATGAGTAAAAAGCAAACCAATAAAAGCGGATTCGTCTATTCAACCGATCCGAATTTCAAGATGGATGATGAACTGGTTCATGAAGAAACCTTGCCAGCTTCTCTGCAAAAATTAAAAATAAAACTGGAGACCAAACACCGGGGCGGAAAGGCTGTTACATTGATAATTGGTTTTGCCGGAATAAAAGAAGACCTGGAAGAGCTGGGGAAAAAATTAAAAAATTTTTGTGGTACAGGAGGTTCTGCAAAAGATGGGGAAATAATTGTGCAGGGAGACCAACGGGAAAAAGTATTGCAGTGGTTATTGAAGAATGATTATAAATCTTCAAAACGAATTTAAGTTGATCTATTATATATTAATCATACTCCTTGTACTGTCGGGTATTGCAGGCATTGTAAGTTTTTTTTTACGTAAAAGCCAGAATGCAGCAAAATGAAAATAAGGAAAAACTATATCAATCCATTCATTACAAATCTTTATTTGCATTTACCATACTGGGGGTATTACTCCTGATTTATATCTCGGAACAAAACCCCTGATTTATTTTAAATTTATTTACTGACTGTCTTGCCCTAAATTGTTTTAAAGCTTTTCAGTACAGTTGGAGAGTGGAGGAAAACAGCTGCCATGGTGGAGAATTAAACCTTACTCAAAGCTTTCGTTATTGGTGTACGTTTACAATTTTATTGTTGCGGACGGGGGAGTAATATCATGTAAGAAATCCTTGATGCAAACTTTATACAGGCTTGCAATCTGATGCAACCGCTCCATATCCATTTTGGTCATCCCGGCCTCCAGCCTTGAATAGGAGTTCTGTTCCATGTTAAGCAGTGCGGCTGTCTCTGCCTGCGAGTATCCCTGTTTTTTTCTTAATACTTTAATTTTTTGGCAGGTTGCTGATCTGAGTTCAGGGTACATATTCAATTTTGCATAAAAATAAACGCATTAAAATTACTGTATATACCCCTTTAGGGGTATATTTTATCCGAAAAACGGATAGGGTTATCCGTTTTTCGGATAGGAATATTTAAAAAGAGGTTGCAATTTGCGGGAGATAATATTTTGCAATACTTTCAAAAACAAATACAGCATGAACATCATATTTAAAATGAGAAAACTGTTCAAAACGGTTTTACACTTCTTATTTGCTTTCATTTCGTTTACAGTTATTCTTACTGCCTGTAAAAAAAATGACCTTATCGAGAAAAACGAAAACGACATTTTAAAAGAACAATTCTTTACGTTGCCAGCTAATACCGACCCCGAAATTGCCAGCCTTGCAAAAGATTTAAAAAGTCAAAACCAGCTTACAAATAACCTGCAATCCTTTATACAAAAAAATGGAGTGCCGAAATGGGACAAGGTTCATTACAAGGTTGATAAACCAACTTCTTCCGGAATTACAGGCAGGGCATCATCCGACACATCATCCGGACAAGGTATTTTTTTAATACCACTTCAATCTGCAAACTCTAAAAATATTAAATCTTACATTGCCTGTTACAAGCATAACGATAGTTTATATACATACCGGTTGTATAACAAAGATTCTTTAGAGCTAGTTAAGAATCAACCGGACTCATTAAAAACAAAGTTGATGAATACGTTGGCCGTATTTAGCTTCTTTGAAAAAAAGGTAAATGGGAAAGACAGTATTTTAGTAAAAAGCCCCTATAAAGGATATATCAAGAATGCCAATATTGAATTTGCCAAAAAAGCGAATAATGTTTCGGGACGTACTTCCAGTTTTCCTGCAGGAGGATGCAGTTATAGCTTAGATATTGTAGAAACCTATGTATTTATAGCCGTTTACGTAAATGGAGAATTGGCTGCAACATATGTGTATTACAGCTATGCAATGACAGTACAAATTTTTTGCGATGGTTCTGGTGGCGGTGGATCCGGAAGTGGAACAGGATCCGGTTATTGGGGAAATTATGGAACTGGATGGCCCTGGAACACAAGTGGCGGCAGTAGCAGTAATGACCCAAACTGGTTCCCATTTTGGACTGGGGGTGGAGGAGGAAACAACATTCCCGTTGA
>JAYWEL010000166.1:0-21403 GCA_043779285.1 Chitinophagaceae bacterium
TAACAAAGAAGCGCTGTGGAAAGCTTTGCTTGATAACCGCTTAGATGTAATCGCAACGGACCATGCCCCACATACGATGGAAGAAAAAGGATTTTTTCGAAATTCGGATGGAGAACTGCTATCGAATAATCCGGGATCATATGCCGGCTTACCACTTGTGCAGCATCCCCTTTTAATTATGCTGCATTACTATAAACAAGGACGGATTTCATTAGAAAAAATCGCCGAAAAAATGAGTCACGCCGTAGCAGAATGTTTTCAGATTAGGGATAGAGGATTTATTCGGGAAGGCTATTTTGCCGATTTGGTGATAGTGGACATGCATGAAAAAACAACCGTCACAAAAGAAAATATTTTATATAAATGCGGCTGGAGTCCTTTTGAAGGATTTGAATTTCCTGCAACTATTACCCACACATTTATTAACGGTCACCTGGCATTCGAAAATGGTCTTTTTAATGAATCAGAGAAAGGCATGCGTTTAAAATTTGAAAGAGATTAATTTGTTATTAATTGAGTATGTTGATTTATATATCACCAACGTTTTATTCATCAATCAGGTAAGCTTTGATTCTCGACAACACTACGTATAATGACATGTCTATCTTTCATCACGAAGAAGAGTTCTCTATTTTTCATAAATTAAATTTCACACAAACCATTGCTGGCAAAGAATGGCTTCGCAGATACTTTAAAGAACCTCAGAAAGACCTGACATCGACTATTGCAGTACAGAATATTATTAAAACATTATTGGAACAAATTGATGAATGGCCTGAAGAAATAAGTAACGGCACCATATTGGTCATAGAAAAATTCTTTGATTACAATATCGATCTGATTCCGGAAAAACCAAACCCCATTAATAGCTTTATCTATAAGTGGTTGCATGGCCCTGATTATTCAATGATAAAATATTCAGTTACCCATTTAATAGATTTTTATACGGGCATCCGAAAACTGATAAAACTTTTTGAAGGAAAAGAATTGCCTAGCCAAATACAATTTCATATAGACCGGTTTGAAAAGCTCATGCAAAAATCTGCATTAATAAAACTATCTGCATGCAATAAGGAAAAGCCACTTGCTATTCAGGAGAATTTATACTTTGGATATCATCTATTGGAAAATTATAAGTCTGATACGTTGGAGTTGATAGATTTGTATGGAAGAATGGAAGCCTGGCATTCCATGGCTGTTGCAGTAAAAACCTATGATCTTCATTTCCCGGAATTTGTAGAAAAGGAAACTCCATTGATTAATGCACAAGGGCTCTATCATATTTTATTACAAAAACCCGTTGCCTATGATTTGCAAATGGACCCCAATCAAAATTTTCTTTTTTTAACAGGAGCCAATATGGCCGGTAAAAGTACCTTGATTAAATCAGTTGGGTCGGCTGTTTTCCTTGCACATATTGGTATGGGTGTTCCAGCCCATAAAATGCAATTAACTTTTTTTGATGGCCTACTAACCAATATCAATGTAGTGGACAATATCTCCAAAGGTGAAAGTTATTTTTATAATGAAGTGCAAAGGATAAAAACCACTATCGAAAAAATTAATACCGGACAAAAATGGTTGGTCCTAATAGATGAACTTTTTAAAGGTACCAACGTACAAGATGCCATGAAATGTTCTACCACTGTAATTAAAGGGTTGATCAAAATCAAAAACTCGCTTTTCATTCTCAGTACACATCTATACGAAATCAGTGAAGAACTGACCTCCTACCCTAACATATCGTTCCGTTTTTTTGAAACTACTTTGGAAAACGACAAACTTGAATTTAGCTACCAATTAAAAGAAGGAATCAGCAATGACCGTTTGGGTTATGTTATTTTACGAAAAGAAAAAGTAGTTGAAATGCTCGACAAACTTTAATCTCATTTAAAAGTATAATTGTATTTTACCCCAACATATTACAAAGCCGGATTTATATATTCTATCTTCAAAAGGAAAAACATTGTTTATGCTGGTAAAAACATTTGGTTGTGCTGTATATGGGGTGGATGCTATTCTTATTACGATTGAAGTAAACTGGATGGAAACCGGTAAGGAATATGCTATTGTTGGGCTTCCAGATAATGCTGTAAAAGAAAGTATGCAACGGGTTGAAAGCACTATCAAAACAAATGGTTTTACCATGCCACGTACAAGAGTGGTTGTAAATTTGGCACCCGCCGATATAAAAAAAAGTGGCACCGCTTTCGACCTACCAATTGCCATCGGCTTATTAGGAGCCACAGAACAAATCGAAAATCTGGAGGCCCTCAATAATTATGTTATTATGGGAGAGTTAAGCCTGGATGGAGAAGTAAGGTCCATCAAAGGTGCATTACCCATTGCCATCCAGGCAAGGAAAGAAGGATTTAAAGGTATGATTGTTCCAAGAGCAAATGCCAAAGAAGCGGCAATAGTTAATAACCTGCATGTGTATGGAGTTGATCATATAAAAGAAATAATAGAATTTTTTGAGAACAATGAATCCACTTTAGAACCAGTTATTTTAAATGCCCGTGAGGAGTTTAGTCATTCACAAAGCGACTTTGATGTGGACTTCAGTGAAGTAAAAGGTCAGGAAAACATTAAACGGGCTTTGGAAATTGCTGCTGCTGGCGGGCATAATGCCATATTGATTGGTGCACCTGGAGCCGGCAAATCGATGTTGGCAAAAAGGCTTCCAACTATTTTACCGCCCTTGACTTTACACGAAGCGTTGGAAACAACCAAGATTCATTCTGTAGCTGGAAAACTACCGGAAAATGCTACACTGATTTCAAAACGACCATTCCGTTCACCACATCATACTATTTCCGATGTGGCACTAGTTGGTGGTGGAGGTATTCCACAACCCGGCGAAATTTCGCTTGCGCATAATGGTGTTTTATTTTTGGATGAATTACCGGAATTTAAACGAACGGTTTTGGAAGTGATGCGACAACCCATGGAAGAAAGAAGAGTAACTATTTCCAGGGCCACTATTGCATTGGATTTTCCCTGTAGCTTTATGTTGATTGCTGCCATGAATCCATGCCCATGTGGTTATTATAATCATCCGGAAAGAGAATGTACATGCCCTCCTGGAACTGTACAAAAATACCTGAATAAAATTTCCGGACCGCTGCTCGATCGAATCGATCTTCATGTAGAAGTAACCCCTGTTCCATTCAGTGAACTTTCTTCTTCAAAAGAATCTGAATCATCTGCAAAAATAAGAGAACGTGTAATTCATGCCAGAAACATCCAGGATGAACGATATAAAGATGATCCGGGAATTTATTGCAATGCACAAATTAATAGCCGGATACTGAAAGAAATTTGTATAATTAATCAGATTGGACAAAATTTATTGAAAAGGGCGATGGAAAGACTTAATCTTTCAGCCCGAGCTTATGACCGCATATTGAAAGTAGCCAGAACCATTGCCGACCTTGACTCTAGCGAGGAAATAAAAAACGAACATCTTGCAGAAGCCATTCAATATCGCAGCCTAGACAGGGAAGGCTGGGCAGGATAATTGTAAAGCATTTTATTGTCGGGTATCAACATATATTTGTGGCAATTTATGAATACCCATTTCGAATACTTAAATGATTATTACGATAAAATCTATGTCCTTTCACTACCTAGGTTGAAAGAACGGATTGCACATATAAACAAAGAATTAAAAGGATTGAATTTTGAATTCTTTTGGGGCGTTGATAAAAACGATTCAAACCTTCAGGAATTAACAGACCAGAAAATTTTCAGTCCCGAACTATTCAAATCCTATTACAAAACTCCTTCAGCGATTCATCTGGGTATGCTATGCTGTTCCTTGGGTCATGTAAATATTTATAAAGATATCATTCAGCATAATTATCAAAAAACCTTGATTCTGGAAGATGATACGATTTTATTGAAAAAAAACTTGCTTTTTTTCCCGCAGATTGCAGCTGAATTTCCAACTGATTGGGAACTGATGTACCTCGGTTATGAAAAAAATGAAGTCTATGGCTTAACGCAAAAATTGAAAAGATTTGTTTATCGATTAACCAATTCACACGCCAGTTTGAAGTTGACAAGATTTATGTTTAAAAATTATTACCCTCGGAAAATTTCGGAACATATTGCTCATGCCGGTTTTCATGATTGTACACATGCCTATGCGGTAACGCTGGAAGCTGCAAAAAAGTTATTGAAACAACAGACTCCTGTTTATTTCAACGCAGACAATCTTCTATCCTACATGGTTTCGAACAAAACAATAAAAGGGTATATAGTAATGCCAAAACTGTTTTCTCAATTGACTGTTTTTGAAAATAAATTTAATTCGATGACTTCAGATAAACCCAATGTTCATCACCCGGAAGGCTAATCAGTTTTTTAATTAATTTAAAAAAGCTGTCATGCATGAATCGTTTTATTTTGCTTTATTCGGTTTACAAACGACCATAAAACAGACCTATTATTCTGTCACTATTTTTGATATCATTGACAAACTTTAATTGTAGCATACATGAAAATACTTTTACCATATATCAAGCCATATAAATGGATGATCGTTCTAGCCCTTAGTTTGGCGGCCATTAATATTGGATTTTCCTTGATTGATCCGATCATCTTTGGCAAGTTGATCAACCTGGCTTTCGAATACCAAAAAGACAGCACCATATTTCAACCCTTTTTCTGGAAGTTTGCAAACCCTGTACTTTATCTGTTGGGATTATCCATTGGGGTTGCTATGATAAGCCGTATAGCCAAAGCATTTCAAGATTATTTCTTAAGCCTTATTACCCAAAAATTCGGTGCTTCCGTTTTTACAAAAGGATTACAGCATGCCATGAAACTTCCTTACTCCGAGTTTGAAGATCAGCGCAGCGGTGAAACTTTGAGTGTTTTACAAAAGGTAAGAACAGATACGGAGAAATTTGTAGCCTCCTTTGTAAATATTCTTTTCCCGGTTATTGTCGGCATATTATTTGTTGCCGTATTTGCATACCAGATCCATTGGTCGCTGCCTTTCATATATTTTGGTGGCATTGCATTACTGACAGTTATCTCAAATCTTTTAAGCAAAAAAATAAAAACTGTACAAAAAACAATTGTTGAACAGACCAATACACTTGCCGGTTCTACTACTGAATCCTTACGCAATATCGAGCTGGTAAAGAGCCTGGGCCTGACCCAGCAGGAAGTGGAAAGATTAAATAAGAACACGTATAAAATTCTAGGTTTTGAAATAACCAAAGTAAAACGAATCAGAAGTATCAGTTTTGTTCAGGGAACTTTTGTAAATACATTGCGGCAGATCATTTTATTTTTGCTGATGTGGCTGGTATTTAAAGACCGGATGAATGCCGGTGAATTAGCCACGATGCAGATTTTTTCTTTTTTCGTTTTTGGTCCTCTGCAGGAAATTGGGAATATCATACTTGCCTATAGAGAAGCAGAAGCCTCACTACACAATTTTGAAATCTTGATGAACAAAGAACCTGAAAAGCAACCGGAGAATCCTACACCGTTAAATGATATTGAGAATCTTGTATTCAATCATGTTCGTTTCAAACATAAAACTGCTCAACAACATGCGATCAATGATATCAGCTTTTCGGTGAAAACCGGAGAAACGATTGCTTTTGTTGGCCCATCGGGTTCGGGAAAAACTACGTTGATGAAATTATTGGTTGGTTTATATAGACCCGATGCTGGTAAAATTTTATACAATGGTATTGACGAAAACTCCATCAATTTTGAAGACCTGAGAAATCAGATTGGATTTGTAACACAGGATACACAATTGTTTTCCGGAACTATAAAAGAAAATCTTTTGTTTGTTAATCCTAACGCAACAGATGAAGAGTTGATTGATGTGATGAAAAAATCTTCCTGTCTTAACCTTTTAGAAAAAGCTGAAAACGGTTTAGAAACCATGATCGGTGAAGGAGGATTAAAATTATCTGGAGGAGAAAAACAACGATTATCCATAGCCCGGGCTTTGCTGCGTAAACCGAAACTATTGATATTTGATGAAGCCACTTCTTCACTCGATTCATTGACCGAAGAAGATATAACTGAAACGATCAGGCAGGTTTCATCGCAACGGAATCAAATCACTATTTTAATTGCACACCGGCTTTCAACAGTCATGCATGCCGACCGTATTTATGTATTGGAAAAAGGTGATATTGTTGAAACCAATCATCACGATAAACTGGTTGAAGATAAAGGATTGTATTATGCTATGTGGAGACAACAGATTGGAGAACGTAAAATGAAGGCAGTTACAATTTCTGCATAAATTTTTCTTAATAACTGCAAAAATTAATTTTCCTTTTTCTTCCAGAGATCGGAGAAGATATTCGATTCTTCCAATTCTTCCATATCGCTTATTTCAAGCTCTAATGCTTTAGTGCTTTGTGTTATTTCAATTAATGAAATAATTAATGATGCCAGCAAACTGATTAAACTAATAGCAAAAACAAAAGTTACCAGATTCATCCATTGCATATAAACTCCGTACATGGTAATGACACAACAGAGAAAACTAAAAACACTCAATGTTTGCATTTGCCTTACCAAATTAATACGAATACGTAGTATCTTAATCTGTTTTAATAACAAATGATTTTTCTCTCCCCGCATATATTCATCGTGCAATTTTCGAATGAGGCTGGCCAGGGCAAGATACCTGTTTGTATATGCCAGCAGCAATAAACTGATCGCAGGAAAAAGTAATGCTGGTGTATTAAAAGTAATTTCCATACTTAAAGTTATGGATTCATTTACTTTCTTGAAAAATTCAATGGCACGTTCAGTTTCACAGAATAATTTCTTCCCATATTAAATACTCCATTTCGTCCGGTGAGGTTGTTCTCGGCAGTATATTTCAATCGGCTCAAGTGATTTTGATAGGCCTTATCGGTAATATTATTAACAGCTAAGACGAGTTGAAAAATTGTTTTGCTCTTTGATTTAAAATCAACTCCTGCACCGGCATTCAAAAGAGAATAACCAGCTGTAGCAGTTTCTGTGCCATATGCTTCAAATGCATTATTTTGATTGAACACATTATCCAATTCCATTTTCAAAAAAAGATTGTTCAATCTTTTTCCGCTTTTTAAAAAATCGGTTCTCAGTTCACTAATCAATCTTGGAGCAGGTATTAAAGGCATATTATTAATGCCTTCGAAATGCTGATTCCACTTTCCCCGCACATAAGAAAAGGTATTTTCAAAGTGTAACCAATCCAATGGATGCGGATGTATATCTAATACAGCTTCTAGGCCATAAAGGTTTGCATTTCGCTGATTGAATTTAAAAGCCTGCAATAATTCCCCATTTAGGTTAATGATTGAATCGCCACCTGCTCTGGCTCTAAGCTTATGAGTGAAAATAAAATCATGTACCGCATTATTGAAAACGGCGATGTTTAAACTGAAGTGTTCGTAATCCAGGTTCATGCCTAAATCAACCTGAAAACTTGTTTCAGATTTCAGATTTTTATTCCCGTTTTCATATCGGTTTGTTCCTTCATGTGCACCGTTAGAAGCCAGTTCAGATAAATTAGGTGCACGAAATCCACGGGCCATGTTTGCTTTGAAAGTAATATTTTTTTCGGCTTCATAACTTATCCCAATACTTCCTGAAACATTAGAAAACGTTTTTTTAAAATCAGGGAACTTTAATTGCATTCCATCTTTAAACTCATGGGAGTTTATGGAACGGTGATCGAATCGAAGCCCACCACTAATGGTGGTTTTGGGGGTAGTATGTTGAGAGAAAACAAAAACACCTGCATCATTAATTCCATACTCAGGTATAATTGCTTCTTCTCCTTTATTGGTATTATTCTGAATCATTCCATTTATTCCTATGGTTGTTTTCCAGGATTTTTTCTCGGGCAACATCCAGTGTACATTATAGTTAGCCGTTTTCAAATCAAAAAACAATTCTTCTTCTTCCATATCGAAAGGATTACCAAATTCCTTTCGCTGATTTTGTTGTAATCCGAAGTTTATTTTAAAACGATTTTTTCCAATGCTTAAATTATTCTCAGAGATAATTTTAGTATGCGTCACATTTTGTTTTGGCGTAAATAATTCTCTTGAATCCAGATCAGTTTCCTTTGCAATTCGTTCCAATACTGTACCAGGAAATAATACAAATTGACCCGTTACATTATTCCGCTCTCCTTCAATCATGCCGATTTGCTGATTGAACCGACTAAAAATTAAATGGCTGTAACCCCAACTTTTATTCAATCCAATATAGCCGCCAAAGTTTTTTTCATTGAATCCAGAGTTCAGGACTTTACCATCGAATTTATTACTATAAGATCCTGCTGACTTTGTAGTTCCGTATGCATTCCAACTAAACCCATTTTTATTGCCAGCAATATTTGCATTCATTGCAAACAAATTATTGTTCGATTGAAAATTGGATTGAATAGAGCCCGTAATTTGTCCATCAGGCACAGGCACATTGGTAACGATATTAATTACCCCAGCCAATGCATCACTGCCATACATTAATGAAGCTGGTCCTTTTACAATCTCAACTTTATTTATACTTAACTCATCAATTTCAATTCCATGCTCATCTCCCCATTGCTGGCCTTCCTGCCTCAATCCATCATTGATAACAACAACTCTATTACTTCCCAATCCTCTAATAACAGGCTTAGAAATTGCGGGTCCGGTTGAAAATTGAGAAATACCTGGTTTATGGCTTAATGCATCAATAATATTGGTTGCACTTATTTGCATTAATTCAGCTTTTTTTATTGCAATTACTGCAGCGGGTGATTTACGTATACTCATTGCATGTGATACTCCGGTAACGGTTACCCCTTCATTTTCAACCACCGATGGAATTAATTGAAAATTCATTTCTTGATTCTGATAGAGATCAATATGTTCTACGATAGAAGTAAAACCGGTATATGATATTTCGATTAAATGATGACCAGAAGGAATATTTTTTATTTCAAAATTTCCATTTATATCTGTTGTTGCACCAATCTTAGCATCCTGAATATATATAGAAGCGGCTATCAACGATTCGCCATTTTTTAGATTGCTGATTTTTCCAGTTATAGAAAATGATTCTGCTTTAGCTCCTTTTTTTATATTACCAGCTGATTCATTTTGACGGGTGGTTTTATCCTGGGCACATGAAATTTGAATAGCAAAAACAAATAAAGCAACTAGCGATAATAATTTTTTCATTATTTTATATTTGAAACTAAGTTGCAAATATAAAATTCAAAAATGAATTATATGAAATAAAAAAATGCAACATTTTTTTGCAACAAAAACGCGGCTTCTGAAATATTTTTAACCTGTATGTTTTATTTATCGAACTTTCAACATAGCTTTTACTTGTTGGGTTGGACCGTTTTGAAGACGGGCATAATAAACACCAGTTGGTAAAGACTCGCTTTGAAAAACAACTGTATATTGACCCGGCACTGCATAATCTGCATCCAGTAAAGTCATCCTAACTCTTCCTAATGTATCCATTATTTGAATAGAAGTATGGCCACCATTTGTTTTAAAAGTGATCGTCGTAGAATTTATAAATGGATTCGGATAATTTTTTATAAGTGTTTCGCCAGAAAGATCTGGTACCATAGAATTGCAGCTAGTCCCTTTGACCAAAGGCAATGTTTGATAATTTTTTAACATGACTGTCTGAAGATCCGAGTTTTTCAAACAGAACCATGTTTCCATTACCGTTGCATATACCGACCGGAAATCATATTGCATCGGAATATTATCATTTACTGTTGGGTTGGAAGCAATTGTTGGATTATTCCCCAATACTCCTTGTTTTACATATTCCCCGAACAAAATCATCGGTGCTGCTGCTCCATGGTCGGTACCAACACTGGAGTTGGATTTAATTCTACGTCCAAACTCGGAAAAAGTCATTCCGAGAATTCTCTTTTCTATTCCCAACAATTTTGCATCATCCATAAATGCTTTGATGGCTCCAGATAGCCTTAACATCAAAGTAGCATGGGCACCGGTTGATGTATCTCCAGTATTTACCTGAGCCGAATGGGTATCGAAGCCGCCAATATTTACCATGTACACTCTTGTTTTCAAACCTCCTTTAATTAAACGGGCTACAATTTTTAATTGATCGGCCAATGGATTTCCGGTTGGATAGGTGGATTGCTGCATTACTCTTAATGCCGCTTTTTTAATAACACCGGAATAAGAAGTAGTTTGTTTTGCCACAGTACGCAAATAAGAAAGTTCAAATCCGGCGGGTGTATTGGGTACTGGTTCATCAATATCATTGACCAGATTATAAAAATTTACCGGATCGGAAATACTCATTCCCATACTTACAGCGGGACCCTGAAAAGCTAATGAAGTAACTGAGCCAATTTGAATACCAATGGGATCCGTCACATTTGAATTGGGATACCCATTCGGGAAATTTGGATACTCCAGGTTAAGATAACGGCCTGCAATACCTGAATTAACAAATTGGTTCGAATCGGATCCACTCATCCAGATATCCGTTGCTCGAAAATGTGAAAAATTAGGTGCTGGATATCCTACTGCCTGAACAAATGCAACTTTCCCTTCATTATACAAAGCCTGTAAACCGGTCATGGCCGGATGAATTCCAACCTTTGTATTTCCTTGAAGTTTAAGCACCTTATCTTCTGGAATGGCAATATTTGCCCGTGCATTATTATATGCAGAATAAAACTCCAATGGAATGAGAGTATTTAATCCATCATTTCCGCCATTCATTTGTATCAGTACAAGAACATGATCTGTTTCTGTTGCAAATCCCATGAGTGACTGGATCAACGGGGAGTCTGAACCCATAACAGTCAATGGAATTCCATTGATTATAGTTGGTACAGCCACTGCTGCCGGAATACTATTTCGAAGAAATTCTCTACGTTTCATTCGGTTAGTTTAATTTTTTTTAAAGGACAGATATTAAATTCAAAATTTATTAACTCAACCTGAATTCTGCCAGGTTCATAAAATACTTTAGCAGGTCTCTAAGCCTTGGATACACCACATTATAATTGGCTGTTATCGGATTTGCTAAATAAGCATTCCAGGCATTGGTCCAATAATAATCCTGATCCTGGTTACTTAAAAGAATTTGTTTTTTTAAATTATTTTTCACTTTTGCAGAAATATCTATCCGATATAATATTTCCAGTGCATCATCAATCAGTTTATTCGGATCACTAGGATTTGAAAGTTTTTTGACAAATTCTATCGGATCTATTCTTATTGTTTTCCCATTCCGAGCATAGCCCGATACAATCATTTGATCGGTAAACTGATTTCGCTTTGGATAAGTATCTGAATTAATCCAGATTTCATAAAACTGAGGAACCTGATAATATGCTTTCCAACCAGCAACATCCGGAGGATCACCAATATTTTGTTGTAACAAGGATGAATAACTCTGAATATAACCCCACATATTATAGGCATTCACATAATCGGAAGTAGCAGGAAAAACTATTTCAAATTCTCTGCAAATACCAATTTGTTCATCAATAGGTGATTTTATCTGACATCCCTGATTCAATACATCATAAAAATGTTCGCTTTTGAATAATGCAGTTAAAACCGGTTTTATTTCCCAGTTACTATTTCTAAGTATAAGTGCCAAAGGTTCTATTACATTAGTTTGTGTAGCTGCATCAATCTTATAATAAACAAAAAACCGGTATAGTTTTTTTACCAAATGAATAGATACCTCTATACTTTTACTGAATATCATATTTAATAGATCATCCAGTTCAAGATCTCCCGCAGTCGCACCTGTTCTTCCGGTAATTATTGTATTATTATAAAAAGAAGAAAACTGTTTGCTGGCTGTATCATGTTGTGCAGAATTAAAAAAAGATTTATTGGTTGTGTTATCAATTTTCCAACCTGTTAGTACCCTCGCTGCTTTTTTTACATCATCTTCCGTGTAGTTCGGATTATTTTCTCTTCCCAATGTAAAAAGCTCCTGCAACTCTCTGCCATAATTTTCATCTGGTGCTGTACCAATATTCACATAACCATTCAAATAACGCAACATGGCCACATCTAATGTTGTTTTGCGTATTAAAGATTTAAAGTTTCCTAATGCATTTTGTCTTAGCATTAAATTATTACTATAAGCCCATATTCCTCTTCCAATATCATTGGACTCTACTGGTAACCGGTTATGCCAAAACAAAACCATTTTTTCAAGAATATTCCTATCCTGATTGATCATCAACCCTACCCACCATGCTTTAAATGATGACCTTCTTCTGCTATCTGCAGTTCCATCAGCAGTATTGGTATTCACCCAGGTTTGTCCCATTGGAATGTTCACTTCAGGGTCGGTAGCCAGTATCCCGGTATTATCATAATTTTTTATAGGAGGTAATGGCTGTGTTACTGGCACTGTCAATAAGCTGTCAACAGCCTGACTCATGGTTCTTCCTGCAAAAAAATTAATATCTGATGGTTTTGCACCAAACATGGTTCTTTTAAGCAGATGAATAACTTCTTTTTTTGTCCAGGGCCCTGTATAGGTATTGATACCGGAAAGTGTCCGGAACAATTGCCCCTCTTCAACAATAGGGTTTATTTGTTTCAATTTTTTCCTTGCTGAAAGGAATTCACGTCTATCCATAGTACTATTTTAATATGAACTAAGTTGGTATGACCTTAACCGTTTTCAATAGTTTAAACGATAAACAAATATGAAGGCAATATTTGGATAAAACAATAGGAAAAATACTGGATTAGCTTTTTTTTTATTTTAATGAAATCCCAGGCTTATATAAAGTAAAATTTCCATTTGATTATTCAGACTATGGAATCTTCTTCTAAATGAATTAATTTCAACGAAGAACCAATTTATTTTTTCATGAACAATTCTTCAAACGATCTACGACTTGCGGTATTGATTGATGCTGATAATATCCCCTACAAGGTTATCAAGGAAATATTGGAAGAAGTAACCAAATACGGTACACCTACTTTTAAAAGGATTTATGGCGACTGGACCAATCCTCGTTTAGTTGGATGGAAAAACGTGTTATTGGAAAATGCTATTACACCTATCCAGCAATACAGTTACACATCGGGGAAAAACTCTTCCGATTCGGCCCTTATCATTGATGCAATGGATATTCTTTATACTGGGCGTGTTGATGGATTTTGCTTGATTTCGAGTGACAGTGACTTTACCCGGCTGGCTATACGTTTACGCGAAGCAGGTATGAAGGTTTTTGGACTTGGTGAAAAGAAAACTCCAGAAGCTTTTCGTTCAGCTTGTGACAAATTCATCTATATCGAAATTTTATCTTCTAAGGAAAAACCAGACACATCGAAAAGTAAATCGAAAAACATACAAAAAGAATCAATCAGTAAAATAGATAAAAATCTGAATAGCTTAATCGCTAATGGAATCAATGATATTGCCGATGAAAACGGTTGGGCGTATCTGGGAGAACTGGGAAACCAACTCATCAAAAGGCAACCAGATTTTGATTCAAGAAACTATGGTTTTAACAAGTTGATGGACTTGATTAAAAGTTTAAACAACATTGAAATTGATGAAAGAGAAACAGGAAAAAGAAATATCAAACTGGTTTATGTAAAAAATAAACCAAAATAAAAAACCGGGCAACAGGCCCGGTTTAAGGTTATGTAAAATGTTATTAGTCTATATTCTCAATAATGCCTGCAATACCTTGCCCCCCGCCAACACAGGCAGTTACAATACCATATTTCTTTTTTAAACGCTTCATATCATTTACCAATTGAATGGTTAGTTTACAACCGGTACAACCTAAAGGATGACCTAATGCTATAGCACCTCCATTGATATTTACAATTTCCGGATTCAATTCCAACGTTCGAATGACTGCCAAAGCCTGCGAAGCAAAAGCTTCATTCAATTCAATTAAATCTATTTGTCCTAAACTCATCCCGGCTTGTTTTAAAACTTTGGGCACTGCTTCTACCGGACCAATACCCATAATACGTGGATGCACACCTGCTGATACACAATTTACCAGCCGTGCAATTGGCTTTAATCCCAATTGGTTTACCAACCTTTCACTCATCACAATCACAAATGCTGCCCCATCGGAAGTTTGTGATGAGTTACCCGCCGTTACAGAACCAATAGCAGAAAATGCAGGACGTAATTTTGCAAGGGCTTCTTTTGAAGTATCCATTCTTGGTCCTTCATCAGTATCGAATGTGTAATTACGTTTCTGTTTTTTTCCTTTTTCATCTAGATATACTTCCTCTACATTAATTGGTAATATCCCCGATTTAAAATATCCGTTTTCAATAGCATGAATCGCTTTCTGATGTGAATTGTAACTGAATTCATCCTGATCGGCCCTGTTAACAGAAAATTCTTTGGCTACTGCTTCGGCAGTTAAACCCATGCTTAAATAATAGTCAGGTTCTGTGCTGGCAATAGAAAAAGCCGGCACTGTTTTCCAACCGGCAGTTGGCACCATACTCATACTTTCTGTACCACCGGCAATAATACATTCTGCCTGGCCCGACCGAATTTTTGCAGAAGCTATCGCTATCGTTTCCAAACCCGAAGCACAATATCTATTCACTGTCATACCCGGTGCATGTACACCAACTGCCATAGATGCAATAATTCTTCCAACCTGCAAACCTTGTTCTGCTTCCGGTACTGCATTTCCTACAATAACATCGTCTACCAATAATGGATCTAACTGAGGTAAAGATGCCAACAATCCTTTGATTACGTCAATAGCTAAATCATCGGGTCTTGTAAATCGAAGACCACCCCGCTTCGATTTTCCAACAGCGGTTCTGTATCCTGCAACTATATAAGCTTCCTGCATATTATGTATATATTATTTTGTAAAATAGAATGGTTGTCTATGCAACCTTCTTGACCAAAGTTAATCAGACTTGCCGTTCCATCCAAACAAGTTAATCTTAAGTTCCATTATCTTCGCAGCCCCGCATGTATAAACTGATACGCCGCATTTTATTTCTTTTCCCTCCTGAGTGGACACATCATTTCTCGATGAATTGCCTGCATTTTTTTTGCAGTATTCGTTTTATTCGAAATAAAATTCACTTTTTTTTCAACCCAAATGATTCTGCGAACCTTTTAACAAAAGCATTTCATCTGTCTTTCTCAAACCCCGTTGGATTGGCTGCAGGATTTGATAAAAATGCAAAATACCTGAGAGAGTTGGAAACACTTGGATTTGGATTTGTAGAAATTGGTACTGTTACCCCACTTCCACAATCAGGAAATGAAAAACCCAGAATGTTCCGACTTGCAAAAGACAAAGCACTGATAAACCGGATGGGATTTAATAATGAAGGCGTTAACGCAGTTGCAAAAAGATTGCATGATTGGCAGATTTATTCTAAAAAAAATCAATCAAAAAAAAGAACTCATCGACTGATTATCGGCGGCAATATTGGAAAAAATAAAATGACTCCAAATGACAATGCCTGGAAGGATTATGAAATTTGTTTTAAAGAATTATATCCATATGTCGATTATTTTGTAGTTAATGTAAGTAGCCCAAATACGCCGGGCTTAAGAGAATTGCAGGAAAAAGAATCATTACGAAAAATTCTTTCGCACTTACAAACATTGGATCAGCAGTATGTAAAAAATGGCGAAAAAAATCCTAAACCAATATTATTGAAAATTTCTCCCGATCTGACCACCGAACAAATCAATGATGTTATTGAACTTGCAATAGAAATAAACCTGGATGGAATTGTTGCAGCCAATACCACTATACAAAGGAATAAATTAAGTAAAGATTCAGAAATAACAGGCCAAGAGACCGGAGGCCTTAGTGGTTTACCGGTAAAAAAAAGAAGTACGGAAATAATAAAATATATTTCAGAAAAAACGAATGGCCGAATTCCGATTATTGCATCAGGTGGAATATTTGATGGGGCGGATGCCAGAGAAAAACTAGATGCAGGTGCATCATTGGTGCAAGTATGGACCGGATTTATATATGAAGGCCCATCGATTGTAAAACAAATTTGTAAATCACTTAACTAACATAGACTCATGGAACATTTATTAACCAGCGAAAGTATAATCAGTTTAATCGTACTAATTATTCTTGAAGTTGTTTTGGGCATCGATAATGTCATTTTTGTCAGTATTATTTTAAACCGGCTTAAAATAATCAAGGATCAGATATTAGCACGACGGGTATGGATGGTCACCGGAATTTTATCCAGAAGTTTAATGCTAATGGGATTAGGATGGCTATTAAGTCAAAAAGGGATTTCTGTTATAACCCTCTTTGGCAAAGGGTTTGACCTGGCCAGTATTGTAATGCTTCTGGGAGGACTTTTTCTTATTTATAAATCGGTAAAAGAAATTCACGACAAGTTGGAAGGTGAAGACTTGAACGTATCGGCAAAAAAGATGCCGGTATTTCTTTTGGATATGCCCTTGGGCAAATCATGTTGATTGATGCGGTATTCTCATTCGACAGTATCATCACGGCAGGTGGTACTGCAAAATATGTAGAGATTATGATCATTGCTGTGGTGATCGCCATGACTGTCATGTTTTTATTCAGCACCGGAATTGCCTCTTTCATTCATAAACATCCAACACTGAAAATATTGGCTCTTTCTTTTCTGGTGATGATTGGTTTAAGTCTGATTATTGAAGGTTGGGATAGTGAAGCAGCTCATCAATTACATTTGAAAAATTATATCTATTTCGGCATGGCATTCTCTTTCTTGGTTGAGGTGTTGAATATGACGATGCGTAAAAGAATGAGCAAGAAAAGAATTGTGGAATTGAATGAACCGGTGCTGGAGGAAGAAGAAAATAAAGAAGATGATAGGGCCAAATAAAAACCGGGTGCTTATCCATATAACAACACCCGGTTTGTGAGCATGAAAGAAAAAAATTCTAATTACTGCTTCAGTATCTTAAACACTTTATTCTCTGAAGCTATCCTGATAAAATAAACCCCGGACGGATATTTACTGAGATCAAAAATTGCATTGTCCTTTACGACCATCATTTTCAGTTTTATGCCTATTGCGTCAAACAGCTCTGCTATTACCTGTTTTCCTGATTGTACAAAAATGATATCATAGGTTAAAGTCGGAAAAACAAGTATTTCATCTTTTTCTGCAAATCGTACCGTTCTTACAGGGCTGATTTTGAAGGAAGCATCAATATCCACCATCCTCAATCTGTAGTAATTAACTTTTGGTAGTGGCGCAATATCCTGCCAGGTATAACTAGCTCCATTGGTAATGTTTAAAGCATTCACCCTTCCGATTGTTGAATAATTGATACCGTCTGCACTACGCTGGATTTCGAAATGAGATACGTTTTGTTCCGTGGCTGTCACCCATTGCAGGTTCACTTTCTTTCCATCAGCCGATTTACTGGCATTGAAACTGAGTAATGAAACCGGTAATACGATCTGGAGGGTAGTCTGGAGGGTAGTAACAGCATCTGGATTAACTGGAGGTATTTCTAAATTGCCAACTCTATCAACTGCTACAGAATAAAACTTATAAGTGCTACCCATTTTTCCTTTCACCGTTATTGAATCAGCCCGGGTATTGGATAAGAGTTTGTAAGTAAGTCTGTCGTTCACCACCACAAATACATCATAATTCTTGATTCCGGAATGTACATCGGTTCCCTGCCATTTTACTGTAAACAACGTATCATAAATAACAGCTGGCAACGGCAACACCTGGCTGCCTGGGTTTACTATATCAATGGTGTTCACCCAAAAATCAGTAAATATGGAAGCATTTTCATCAAATATAATTTCGGCCCTGTTGAGTACCTGCTGTAAATGAGGACGGTTTGCCAAAGGCATGATGCTGAAAGATACAAACCCCTCTCCTTCCGGTGATGTTTGATTGGGATTTAGAAATCCATCCTGCACATTTACTACAAGCTCACGGGTTACAGGGTCAAGTGATTCGAATGTCCATTTTAATACATTTTGTACGGTATCAAGGAAAGCCTTAAACCTCACAATGGTATTTTTAGCTGGCCTTAAATCAACTTCCTGAACATAAGAGCCCGAGGCAAACAGGATCTGATAGGTTGAATCGGAAAATCCAAAACCGGTAAACCGTATGGAATTTATATCATAAAATCCGGCATCAAGCGTATCAAAAATTCTTACTTCTGATGCAGGTGCTGTAGCTGTATTTATATTCTCAAACCTGATTGTATAATGCATCAACCCCTTGCCATCTATAAAATTATCTGCCGTGAATCCAAACGGGCCCGTTTTATCATTTGGATCCATAGAAGAAACATCTTTAACAAACCAATCACTGATATCTTTTCGTTCGTTCCTCTTTGTAAAAGCTTGAACACAGGCACCAGGTATAGTCACAGGAATAGGAAGGAATTTTAAAGGAATATTCGGCACATCGCCACTGACCAGAGCACCAGTGATCCCAAATACATTGCCCATGACCTCTACTAACAAGTCCTCCGCCACTTCCTTTGCATATTTTTTAGGACCTATACCCAATGGCCCACCCGCACAGGTAAACACTCCAATAATATCTGAAAGCAGGTTAAATACGTCTGACATGTATTTACTAACATCCCCTTTCTTATTTCTGTTTCCCACTACATCGCTGCCAATATTGCCAATAGCACATCCTAAACTGAACGCACTGGTTAAACAATTGATGCCCGGCACCTGATCGGCCAAATCCAAAATACACAATACAGGATCTGCAAGAAAATCACAAGAGCTTTTAGTGCGCATTAAATCCAATTGCACCAATTGTAACGAATCATACAATGGTTTCATAAGGATGGCAAACATCGGCTTCTCGCCAAGCGTTTTGCCCCGCATAAAAAACTCTATACTCTCGGAGCTTTGTGCTGTAACAACAGGAATTACAAAATAGCCAATCCAGATGGAATCATTCGTTTGGGGGTCATTGATTTTTATAAAGTCATTGATAAATGCACTGTCTCTAACAAGGTTGCCTATTGAATCTGTAAGTACACGATTTGATAATTTGGCAATTTCATTATCCGGATGCATGGCTATAATTACCGGCACACCAAAATGGTTAATATTACCCGGATTACTAACAGTTACCCGGTAGCGTTGAAATCTGTTGACAAGCCTTACTTGCGGTCCATCCACCTGTATTGTAAGCCCGGGATCTTTTTCCATTTCCACTTCAATGCCGTTCTTCAATGTATCTGCAAAGGTTCCTGATTTAATTATAACATCATAGAATCCCAACGGCTCATTTTTGAAACTGAAATTCCCCTGAACGATCCCACTATCGTTTACAGCAACAGATACTGATTGCAGCGTATGCGTACCCTGTTTCAAAATTACTTTTGCAGTATCAAAAGGGAAACCGCCTTTCACAAAAACCATCTGCAACTTATTGTTGCCGATTTTTTCCGGTATTACTTTCTGAATACCCTTGTAAAGAATTTGGGTTGTGGCTGTATCAGCACCACAACTATTTTGACCAATTAGACGAACATTAAAATTCCCGGGCGTAGTATAAGTATGCACAGGATTTAGTTGTGTGGATGTTGTACCATCACCAAAGTCCCAAATAACGCTACTAACATTACTTAAGGTAGAAGAAAAAAAGACTTTCCGTTGTTCACGGAGATATGTAAAGTTTACATCGGGTAAAGGCGGTGCTTCGTAACTGTAGTTTAGAACGAGAAAACCATGGTTAACCGAATTGATACAACCATACTTTACCGGAGCGGCACTGCCAGTCATCCCTCCCATAACAAAGCTTCCATTAGCCAGCAACTCCATATCGTTTGCCCTGTCTGTTGAATTATGTGAACCGAAGCCCATTCCTGTCAACAGCGTTCCTGATGGGTTAAGAGTTGCAGTAAAAATATTTCCGTTAAAGCTGTTAGTGGGAAAACTTAAAGAACCAAGTGTATTTATATCTGTATACATACCCAGCATAGCAATATTTCCATTGTTGTCAAGTGAAAGATCAAAAAAGTTGTTGGTACTGTTGGCACAGCTGATATTAGACGCCCAAATAGGGGCAGCCTGTGAATCAAACTTCAAGAGAGCATGAAAAGCAGGACCACTGAGTAAGTGTAAAATGGTACTGCTGCCAAAAGTATTCGTATAGCTGGAAGGAAAATTAACCGCCATGTAAACATTATGATTGGCATCCACGACGGCTGACCTCACCCGGATCTCGGCCCCTGCATTCATTCCCCAGGCATAATTCCGTATAAGATTTGAGTTGGTATCAATCAAAGTCGCAATTGCATACCTACCGCTTCCGCTATTAACCGTTACTCCATCATAGGTATAATTTCCGGTGCAGTTCTGAGAGAAAATAATATTTCCATGAGGGGTTATCTCCAGGCTTGTTTCGGGAGTTGTAAGAATTATATTGTTGGGGGTAATACTTCCTGAGATTGGCTTACTCCAGATAATACCCCCATTTAAATTAAATTTAAAAAGTGTATTCACTTGGCTGCGGGCATAGATTGAGCCCTGATAGCATTTCATATTGAATACATTCATGCCTGTTGTTAATACTGCTTCAAAACTTCCGGAAGAATCAAAACGTAGTATGCCTGATACGGAAGAAGACAATAATGAATCAGACGCCTGCAGAGGTGAACTTTGGCAGAAAACAGAAACATACACATTATCCAGCTGATCTGTTTCAATTTCATAACCAAAATCATTACTGCCACCACCGATAGTCTTTATCCATATAAAGTTCCCATTAGGAGAAAATTTAGTTATAAAAACGTCATACCCTCCCTGGTTGTTAACGGTATTTCCATGGACAGACAAATTCGCATTAAACGATCCGACGGAATATATAAACCCTGCCTGATCAACCGCCAAATCCCGAATTTGCGGGCCAGGCCCACCTGCTGAATTGAGCCACTTTACGGATTGCGAAAAAACTATTGAGCCGATAAACAGAAAAGCGGCAGTAAATAAAAACTTTTTCATTGCAATATATTTTCAGTAAAACTCAGGTTTATACCACTGCGGGTCAATACCAATAATTCGTCAATTTTAACCGCTGAAAAATACCTGAAAGGAGGTAGTTAATTTTCCATTTTAGTTTCTATCTTACCACACAATAATGAACAAAACAATCATTAACCAACTGCTTATGACCTTTTTTCCTACAAAACTTAGACAGTGTATATTTATTTTTTTTCTTCAGTTTGTTCTATTTAACTCCGGACAATCACAGCCGCCCAAAGCGAATGAAGTTGATAGTATGTTCAATATTATTAAGTCGGGAAAAGATACAGCTGTTATATCAGCCTATGCCGGGCTCAGCAATCTGTACTATTTTAAAGGCCAGCAGGATTCTGCAATTTATTACAGTGGCCTTGGAATTAAGTT
>JAYWEL010000167.1:0-3924 GCA_043779285.1 Chitinophagaceae bacterium
CCCGCCTGACCGGACGGGCAGGGACTATGTGTAAATCTTAGATGGTATTATACCGCAGAAAAGCGCATTGGACTATTTACTGTTTATAAGCGGTATAAATACCCCAAAAAGGGTATTTATATAAATCTAAACCATCCTTAACTTTGAAGTCAATTAGAAAGGGGCCATATAATAATCATTAACCTTAAACCTTGTTTTTTTTATTTTCCCGAATGAGACTAATTGAAAAATCCCTCACTAACTGAGGGATTTTTTTGTGAAATGATTTTCGTTATTGTTTACCAGTTGGTTTCCAGTTTATTATTTTTTCTGTTGATGTCGGCCATTCGTAAACTGGGGTCTATTTCAACAGACACAAGGTCTAGTAATTTTCTATTTGTTTCAATAATATAAGTAGCATGTGTCCATTTCCATGGCTCATATGTTTTTAGAATTATTTCTTTACTCTCTGCTGGTTTTTCACCAAACATTAGATACATAGGCACATAATGCAATTCTTTGCTGCCGTCTTTAAAATTAAGTTGCAAATCAATGGGCATCGGCATCAATCCCTCATTTCTGATTCTGATTTTTGAAACCCCATTCTCTTCCCACAAACTGTCAATTTTATAATCGATCGTTTTGGTAGAGTTGATCCAATATTCTTTATACCAATCGAGTTTCATTCCACTTTGCTTTTCTGCAATCTTCATTAAATCATTCACATTGGGATGTTTGAAACGCCACTTTGTGTAATAATCAAGCAGTATCTTATCTCGATTATTTTCACCAACTATATAACCCAATTGCTCCATGAATACAGCTCCTTTAGAATAAACAGCAGGGCTATAAGCTGCGTTTAAATCGTAATGATCAGCATGTGTTGAAAGCGGTTCTTCTCTGCCACTTTTTGCAAGGTTCAAATAACTGTCATAACTGCCTTGCTGTATAAAACCTGTTTTATTATCGAGGTAAGCATTCACTCTGTCTTCGGCATAAGTTGTAAATCCTTCATCCATCCAACCATACAGCGATTCATTGGTTGCCAATAAACCCTGGTACCAATTATGCATCCATTCATGAATAACCACCCCATTTCCGGGGCTAGCTAATAAAGTAGACATAGCATACTCCATACCACCATCACCCCCATGTATAAATGAATATTGCTTATAAGGATAAACGCCAAAATGTTTTTCGATATAGGGTAAAGCCTTCTCTGCCACATTTAATATATTTTCCCATTTTTTTGCTAAAGAATCTGTTGATTTATACAAAACATGTATTGTCAAATCTTCTCTTACTTTACGGGAAACATGTTTGTACTCAGGATCGGCAGCCCACATAAAGTCATGCACATTGGGTGCAACAAAATGCCATGTTAATTTATTACCGGCCGGCCTTACTACTTTAGTTCCGGGGGCTTCGTATCCATAACCAATCTGTGCCGGATTCTGCAAATAGCCGGTGCCACCTAATACATAGCTTTTATCGATGTTGATTTTTACATCAAAATCGCCCCAAATACCATAAAACTCTCTGGCAATATAAGGTGTAGGATGCCAGCCTTCATAATCGTATTCGCACATTTTAGGATACCACTGACTCATGGAGTAACGAACTTTTGTAGTTGGATTATCCCTGCCACTTCTTCGAATCTGTAAAGGAATCTGTGCTTCAAACTCCATATCAAATACAACTTTCGTGTTTGGAAGAATAGGCTTAGTCAGCATCACTTCCAGTATTGTTTCGTGCAATTTTGTTGGTTGAACCTGGCCATTCATTTTTAATGAAATAGCTTTCTGATACCCGATTTCATTTTCATTTAAATTATAAATCCGGTCTTTCACCCGATTATCCCAGTCAACTACATCATTTCCGTTTTTGTCTTTACGAACAACGATGCTTCCCTGTCTGCGGCTGCGCACATCCATCATGCTGTTTGGCTGAAACGCATTCCAGTACATATGATAAAATACTTTCTTTAAGGTATCCGGGGAATTGTTCCAATACACTAATTTTTGTGTACCGCTGAAACGATTGGTTTCAACATTCACATCTACATTCATCGTGTATTTTACCCGCTGCTGCCATCGGTCTGGTTGTGCAATTACCATTGAAATGAAAATAAAAAAACTAGAAGAAGTCAATACTATTTTTTTCATCGATACGTGTTTATTAAGATTTCGAAAATACGAAGAAATCAGCTTTTAAATAGCGAAGAATAAATTCTTTGATGAACGGCTGCATGACATATAACTATTAATCCATACATTAAAAACATCATTCGAATCCGCATCATTTTGTACATTGGTTCTTATAATTTCTTATATGACACGAAAATTATTTAGCGGATTCCCCTTTGTTTCTTACAGTAAAGAAAGTTTTGAAGATAAAAAAATAGTTGACCGATCAAAAACTTTTTATCATTGGATGGACAACAGACGAACAATCCGGGATTTTTCGGATAAACCAATTTCTAAAAAAGTTATTGAAAACATTATTCTTACTGCATCCACAGCACCCAGTGGCGCACATAAGCAACCATGGACCTTTTGTGTGGTCAGTGATCGGGAAATAAAAAAACAAATCAGAATAGAAGCGGAGAAGGAAGAGTTTGAAAGTTATAATAGCCGGATGACTGATGAATGGAAAAAAGATCTTCTCCCCTTACAAACAGATTGGAAAAAAGAATTTTTGGAAACTGCACCCTACCTCATCATTGTTTTTAAAAAAAGTTATGAGCTGGATGCAGATCAACAAAAACACAGTGTTTATTATTCTGTGGAGTCCTGTGGAATTGCCTGTGGGTTTCTGATAGCAGCCATACATCATGCAGGGCTAGGCGCTTTAACACACACTCCGTCGCCCATGAATTTTTTGAGCAAAATCCTGAACCGGCCAATCAATGAAAAACCTTTTTTATTGATACCTGTCGGACACGTAGCTGAAGAATGCTGGGTGCCGGATATTAAAAGAAAAGAATTAGCTGAAGTTTCGGTTTGGTTATAACTATTAATAATCAAGAAATCATTTCTCATTCCCGGCAACCACAATAACTATTTCCCCTTTCACTTGTTTTGCTTCGAAATGACTGGCTACTTCTTTTAAAGTTCCTCTTTTATTTTCTTCAAACATTTTTGAAAGTTCCCGGCTTACCGAGCATTGCCTGTCTTCACCAAAATATTGTGTAAAATCTTTCAGTGTCTTAACCAAACGCATGGGAGATTCGTAAAAGATCATGGTACGTTCTTCGTCAGCCAGTTTTTTCATGATGGTTTGTCTTCCTTTTTTTAATGGAAGAAAACCTTCGAACGAAAACCGTGTCATGGACAAACCACTGTTTACCAAAGCAGGCACAAAAGCAGTAGCACCGGGCAAAGTTTCTATTTTAATTCCTGCTTTTATACATTCTCTTATCAGCAAATATGCAGGGTCTGAAATGCCGGGCGTACCGGCATCTGTGATTACAGCCATCTTTTTCCCAGCCAACATTTGTTCTACCAAATGGGCAGACACTTTATGTTCGTTGTGCTGATGATAAGTAGTCAGTGTTTTTTTTATTTCGTAATGATTTAACAACCTCGATGTGTTACGGGTATCTTCTGCCAATATCAAATCAACTTCTTTAATTACTTCTAATGCACGGAGGGTAATGTCTTTTAAATTACCAATTGGAGAAGGAACGATGTAGAGCATAGTTGATAGGTTGAAAGGTTAATAAGTTAATAGGTTTATTGGTTGATAAGTTGAATAGTATTCTATTCATGCACCATACCAACTATTTAGCACTGATTTCAAAATACTCCATCGCCTAATTGGCACATAACTCAAATTTTGAATGAAATTGTTTTTATTTTGAATAGCAAAAATAAGAGAACGAGGGAATAGTAAATTTTATAAAACCCTGAAAAGGGAAAACAGCTTATCGTTCACTTAAGCACT
>JAYWEL010000168.1:0-3921 GCA_043779285.1 Chitinophagaceae bacterium
AAAGAAACTGTTCTTTGGAAATGCCTGGTTGGTGGAGCTTCCAAATGGAAACATGGCCAGGTGCTTGAGAAAAAAATATGTTTTGAAGGAAATGAATTTCTTTTGTCTGCCAGGTATCATGAAAAAACTGCTGACAGTTTTACCATAGAACTTTCATGGAATATATCCTCCCTTTCATTTGCTGAAATATTACATCTTGCCGGGGCTATTCCTTTACCTCCTTATATAAAACGTGCAGCCGAAAAAAGCGATGCTGAAAGATACCAAACCATTTATGCAATTAAGGATGGCTCAGTGGCTGCACCCACAGCAGGTTTGCACTTTACAGAAACTGTTTTTCGAAAATTGAAACAGAAAAGAATAGAAAAAGATTTTGTCACATTACATGTGGGTGCCGGCACATTTAAACCTGTGAAAAGTGAACTGATGGAAGGCCATGATATGCATAGTGAGTATTTTACTGTTCGCAAATCAACAATAGAAAACATCCTTGCTCAAATAGATAAAAATATAATTGCTGTAGGAACAACTACGCTTCGTACCATTGAGAGTTTATATTGGCTGGGAGTAATAAAGTCAAAAGCCGGAAGCCAGGAGTCGGGAGTGAGCCAGTGGATTCCTTATGAAACCAAAAGTGATGTCCTGTCAACAAAAGACGCATTGTACGCATTGCTTGATTGGATGCAAAAAAATAATCAAGAACGTATAACCACAAAAACCCAGATCATCATTGCTCCGGGATATAAATTTAAAATTGCCAAAAGCCTTATTACAAATTTTCATCAACCGCAATCCACATTGCTTTTACTTATTGCAGCATTTGTTGGCGATGATTGGAGAAAGGTTTATGACCATGCCTTGCAAAAAGACTTTCGCTTTCTTAGTTATGGTGATGGTTGTTTGTTGTGGAGAAATCAGGATTGATTTTTTTTCAATGGTATTTCAATGGTAAACGTACTGCCCTTGCCTACCATGCTGTCAACTTTGATATTTCCGCCATGGGCTTCTACTACAGTTTTCACATAGCTTAATCCTAATCCAAAGCCCTTTACATTATGAATGTTTCCTGTATGTGCCCTGTAAAATTTTTCAAAAATCTTCTTAACTGTTTCTTTGCTCATGCCGATGCCATTATCCTGTAACCGGATGATCATATTCGTACCATTGGCCATGGTGGTAATTTTTATTTCCGGCGACACATTATCTTTTGAATACTTTACTGCATTATCCAATAAATTATTGATAAGATTTGGGAAATGTACCTCATCTGCTTCCACCAGGTCTTTGCCTGAATTTAAATCAAGAGCAATCTTTCCTTTCTTTTCTTCCAGCTGCAGTTTAAAGTTTTCGGCAACATCTTTTATTACTACATGAACATGCGTTGGCTTCAGCATCAGGTCTACTTCATTCTTATCCAGCAACGCTGCTTTTAATATTGTTTCTACCTGCCGGTTCATTCGCTGGTTTTCTTCTTTTATAATTCCACTGAAATAACTCATTTTCTGCCGGTCGTTTAATACTTTATCATTCTTCATTGCATCTACAGCCAATGAAATAGTGGCTAATGGAGTTTTAAATTCATGCGTCATGTTATTGATGAAATCGTTCTTTATTTCACTCAGCTTTTTCTGCTTCAACATTGTATTCAATGTTAAATAAAATGCTGCAAATATGATCATGGTAAATAGTAAAGCTGTGGCTATTCTCCATCTCAGCGATTTCAATACCAAATCCTTGCTGTTTGGAACTATTACCATCAGCACTTCGTTAGGTGCAATGTTTTCCGACAAACTTCCGGTAGGTGACATGATGGGATATGCATAGGAATAACAATTAGCGCTGTCTTCAAAAAATTTTAAGAACTCATTTGATTGTCTTTCCAGGTAACCGATCATTCCAAGTGAAGTAGTGGAAGCAAGAGCAAATTCAAAATCAGTATTTGGCAGTTCGTTCATTAAAAAAGCTTTTTTGATTTTCTCTTTTAACTGGGCAGTTGTTAACCGGCTTCCTACTGTTGTAGGCCGAAGCATTTCTAATGAAAATTCGTCCTGCTTCCATGGAAAACTATTCCCCTGAGAAAAAATACTCCCCTTCAGTTCAGCCAGCTCGGCACCAACATGGCTGGTGGCACTTACTACTTTGTTTTTAAACTGTTCCTGCTTTACTATAATCATATTATTTATCCAGGAGATCTGGATAAAGACAATACCAATCAATGAAAGCGTAATAAGTACTACAATTATGGGAAAAATTTTCTTCACATTAAGTTCTATGCAGTTTTAATTAAACCGAAGACGGACAAAGATAATATCCCCCTGTTGTTTTAAATAGCAGCAAATTTTATCCGCTATTAATTTAACAGAGGTTAAACAGAAAAACATCAGAAAATACATTTTCTAAAGATAACTTTTCAAAAATAAAAATTCCAGCTTAAATTAGGTTTATGATTGATCCGGCCGCCGGCATATTACTGATATCAGATCCCTTTCTTAAAGATCCGAATTTCATGCGGACAGTTGTTTTCTTGTGTGAACACCAGGAACAGGGAAGCTTCGGATTTGTGTTAAACAGAAAATATGAAAACACCCTGGATGAGTTGATCCCGGATCTGGAAGGTTTTAAGCTTCCGGTATATTATGGCGGACCTGTACAGTTGGATACTATACATTTCCTTCATCAATATCCCGAAGAAATTCCCGGTGCTGTGGAAGTATTAAAAAACATTTACTGGGGTGGCGATTTTGAAATGGTACTTGATATGATCAGGAAAAAAGTAATCGATACTGATAAGATAAGGTTCTTTATTGGTTATTCAGGTTGGGGAACGGGTCAACTAGTAGATGAGTTAAAAGAAAAAACCTGGCTGACCGTGAAAGCAGTCAGAAAACTTATTTTTCATAAAAACCATGAAGAGCTTTGGAAAGACAGCCTGAAACACCTGGGCGGCGATTATGAAATGATGGTTAATTTTCCAATTGATCCGCAATTAAATTGAATTTTTAAAATTTCATTTTTCATATCATCAAATATTAACTTTTACAAATGAAAAAATCTGTACCGGTTTACCTCCTTTTTTTTATTTTAATTTCCTGCAACTCTCAAATTAATAATGGCAAACCTATGATCCTGGTGTTTTCAAAAACTGCGGGCTTTCGTCATTCATCTATTGAAGCGGGTAAAAAAGCAATTTTAAAATTGGGAGTTGAAAACGGATTCGAAGTTGACACAACTGAAAATGTTGAAAAATTTGCAGAGGATAGTTTAAAAAAATATGCTGCTGTTATTTTTTTAAACACAACAGGCAATGTACTCAACTATAAACAGGAAGCAGCTGTTGAACGATTCATACAGGCCGGTGGCGGATTTGCCGGTATTCATTCAGCCACAGACACAGAGTATGACTGGATTTGGTATGCAAAACTTGTAGGTGCAAATTTTGAAAGTCATCCTGAAATTCAATCAGCAAAGATTACTGTGATTAATAAAGAGCATCTTTCTACCAGGCATTTACCGGATACCTTGGAAAGAATTGATGAATGGTATAATTTCAAAAATTTGAATAAAGATGTAACTGTTTTAGCCAGGATTGATGAATCCAGTTATGAAGGCGGTAAAAATGGGGATGATCATCCCATTGCCTGGTATCATGAATATGATGGTGGCCGGTCTTTCTATACAGCCTTCGGCCATACAGAAGAATCCTATACAGATTCTATGTTCCTGAAACATGTCCTCGGTGGCATTCAATATGCAATTGGAAACAATAAACTGGATTATTCAAAAGCAAAAACAGAATTTCCACCAGAAGAGAAAAATTTTTTAAAAACAAATCTGGTTGAAGGAGAATTTTTTGAACCAACTGAAATGACAATTCTTCCAAATCTTGATGTGTTGATCGTACAACGGCGTGGTGAAATTTTA
>JAYWEL010000169.1:0-3838 GCA_043779285.1 Chitinophagaceae bacterium
GTTTTAATAAATAATATTCTGATGCTAGTTTGTTTTGTGATGAAACAGTCTGAACAAAGAATAAAAACAAGAATAAACTTAAAGTTCTCATAAAAAAGAATTTTCCAAATTTACAAAGATTTCATTTCTGTTCAAGTACTGCAAACAAACCCTTACTTTCGCACAAATACTAAAAAGATGGATTTGAAAGAAATATTTGAGCAGGCTGTTATAGATAGCAAAGAATTGAGTACCCGCCCAAGTAATGACAGTTTATTACAACTTTATTCGTTTTTTAAACAAGCAACCACTGGCGATGTAAATGTGGATGCCCCATCTAATCCTTTTGATTTTGTGAACAAAGCTAAATATGAAGCCTGGTGCAATTTAAAAGGAAAGACTAAAGAAGAAGCTATGCAGGCTTATATCAAGCTTGTAAATAATTTGCAAGACAAATCTTAATTTAAGAAATAATGCCTTTGTAAAGAGCATTATACATTCCACCTACTTTTTGATAATTGAATAAATTGGCAGCACTAATTGCTATCGATTCACGATTATATTTTGTATAATCATCCATCATACATTTCATGGCGTTGATTAAAGCATTGTTGTTTTCACTTTCTACTATTATACCATTTGACTCATCAATAACTTCAACAATTCCTCCAACATTTGAACTAATTACCGGTAAACCACAACAAAGTGCTTCCAAAATTACACAAGGTAAATTTTCAAAACGACTGAATAAAAGAAAAGCAGAAGATTGTTGCATGGCGATGGCAATCTGTTCATAACTAACTGCATCATGAAAAAACACCTGCTTATCAAGCACGTTTGCAATTTTGCATTTTTTTTGCAATGCTAAATCCATTCTTCCAATCAAATGCAATTCAAATGTGTAATTTATCCTAGCTAAAGCAATTGCAGCATCTATCATTCCCTCCGGATTTTTTTGATAATTAAGATAAGAAGCATGCACAAACCTAAATACGGGAATCTCAACGGGCTTATAAAAAAACAAATCAGTATTGACCACGTTAGGGATTACTTGATATTTTACTTGTACAAAGTTTGCATTGATTATTTCGCCAAGATTTTTTGTAACCGGCAAGAACAAATCGGCTTCTTTAAATATTTTTTTTCTAAGCTTATTTAGTAACCAATTTTCTGGGTAAATATTGGGTGTACTTTGTGCATAATAACCCGTCCAGTTTTCGGTTATAAAATAAGGTATTTTATAATTTTTCTTTACATACAATGCCAGCAAACCCGCATTCATGGCTATATGAACATGAAGTATTTGAGGCAATCCATATTTCTCAGTGATTATTGAAAATAATTTTTTTTGCAATTTTCTATATTGCCAAAAAGAAAGTAGCTTTTCGATTATATCAGTTCTTCCAGTAGTACCATAATATCCAATTATTGAAATTTTATTTCCCTCATCGATCATTTCAAATTTTGACTGTCCAATTTTTAATCGGTCATCTTTTTGAACAAATAAAATAATTATCCGGGTATACAATGAAACCGCCAATGCATGCCGTTGAATAAAATCTCCATTTGATGGAGTAATCTCTGTGGGATACCAGGATGGAAGCCAAAGTATATAATCAGGATGTTTTTTCAATGCGGGTTATTAATTGTTTAAAATCGGTCCAATCAACTTTTTCAAAGAAAAATAATTTTTTCATAGAAATACCAGTTGACCGTTGGAACATAAAAATATTGAAAATAGTTGCTAATGTATATGCCATGGTATTCGAAATAGCTGCACCCTCAATACTCCATCTTGGAATAAGCAGGATATCGAAGACTATTATTAATCCAAAACAAATTAGTGAACCATAAAAATTATAGATCAGCTTGCGTTTAGCAGAAAAATATGCAGCAAATAAAATGCTGATGCAGAAAAAATAATAACCAGGCAGCATTATAATTAAAGCCCTGAATCCAGATGCAAAATCAGGTATAAAATAAGCATAAGCCAAAAAAGCAAAGATTAATAAGAAGCCTATCAAAACAATATTAATCCAATTAGCTATCTTGATAATTTTCAACAATTTATTTTCAGAAAGTAAACCTTCTGGAGCAGCTAATACCGGCAAAATCAAGGCTGCTGCAATATTTGGCAATACCCATAACAATTGTGCAAATCGAACGGCTTGTGCATAAACACCAACATCGGTCAGCTGTTTAAAATAATTAATAAACCAATAATCGGATCGATAAGCGAGAAACTGAATTGTATTTGTAACAAATACTAAAAATGAAAAATGGGCAAATGATTGAATTTCCTCTTTATTTAATTTTTTCAACGAAAAGCTTTCTTTCAAATGGTAAGTAAACAATAAAGCAAGTGATTGAAAAAAAATCATCCAACAAAAAAACCAAAGAGGATTGAAGTTTTTTATCCAATCGAAAAAATATACTATTCCGAAAATCAACAAAAAGGCAAAGGAAATGATGCTTAATACTTTATTACAAACATGCTGTTTCTGTTGCGAATAAAAAAGCGATGAATATTTTTCAGTTATCACTATTCCAATAAAATACATCAGTTCTGCCCAATAGAAAGAGTTGTTTGCCTGTCGGCTTAAAAAAAGTTTGTCAGTAAATTTCAGGAAAAGAATAGCTGCCATTAAAAAAAAACCTAATTGCAGTAAGGCCGTATAAAAAGTAAACGAAAACGCCTTTTCTTTACTGATTGACTTACTCGATCCATGCCAGATAATAGCGGCATCAGTTCCTAATCCGGTAATGATCTGAAAAACTGCGGCGTTAATGATCATTAAAGATAATGTGCCAAAAAGTTCTGTTCCAGCAATGGCTGCAATAAATAATCCAACCAGAAAGTTGAATACTGTGAAACTTAACCGAAAAATACCTCCTCGAACTATTTGCTGCATGAAGGCAAACTTAGTTATTCAAATGAATAATTATGCATTTAATCAAAATAAGTATGCCTTTTCTAAGTTGGCCTTATCTGTATAAAGTTGTTTCGGTTGATATAGTAATAAAATAGAAAATAAATAATCGGAAAAAGGGCAAACAGTTTCAACAGAAAAAATCCGGTTAGTAGACCAAGTGAATAAAATATAATCATAATTGCTAACCCGGCTATCAATTGAAAATCGTCCACTACACAAACCACTTTAAAATAATAAACATTTAAATGATGGTAAATTAGCTCTAAGGGTTTGGTAATATGATAACCATCGGTTAAAACAATTTTGGGGTTGTTTTTATGTACAGGTATGATCACATTTTCATCAACGGGTAAAGGAAATATTTCTTGATCATTTAAGATCAAACGAATGTTTAAAAAGCTGAGCAGGAGCTGCTTTTTACGTTTGATGACTATATGATATGGAGCTGATATTATGGTTATTTTAAAGCTTGAATAATTTGCACAAATTCATTTGCATTTAATGCAGCTCCACCTACCAGTCCGCCATCAACATCTTTGCAGGCAAACAATTCCTTTGCATTTGCTCCTTTTACGCTTCCCCCATAAAGGATGGAGATTTCTTCGGCAATTTCGTTTCCATATTTCTCAGTAAGAACACTTCGTATATGTGCATGTATCTCTTGTGCTTGTTCAGTTGTAGCTGTCTTGCCTGTACCGATAGCCCAGATTGGTTCATATGCAATAATCACATTTTTAATTCTATCCTCATTTAAATGAAATAAAGATTCCTCCAACAGTTTAGTCACATATTGGTTTTGTGTACCAGCTTCACGGATATGCAAGGATTCGCCACAGCAAAATATTGGCGTTATGAAATTCTCCTGACAACGGTTTATTTTTTGTGCAATGACTTCATTGCTTTCAGCAAAATATTCTCTTCGTTCA
>JAYWEL010000170.1:0-3825 GCA_043779285.1 Chitinophagaceae bacterium
ACCGTATTCTTTCCATTTAGCATATTCAGAACAAAAGTCATAGGCGCTATACCTTTCTTTACTTCTTTAGAAAACGAATTGATGTCAATTTTGGCCTGTCCCCAACTTACGCTATCTGCACTGATAATGTTTAATGAATCATTAAATTGTACATTACTCAAAAGAGTTTTTCCGGATGAAATATTAAAACTCTGATCTGCATGATGCAAATTCATTTTTTCAGCATGGATCTTTTCTTTTTTAGAAAAAGTTTTTGCCGAAATGCTGTCAAGAATAAAAGAAAGGCTGCTGTTTTCATTATTAACATCAACTACCGTATTCTTTCCATTAAGCATATTCAAAGCAAAGGTCATTGGGACTGTTCCTTTCTTTACATCTTTATAAATCGAATTGATCTCAATCCTGGCTTGTCCCCAACTTACACTGTCTGCACTGATGATGTTTAATGAATCATTAAATTGTATATTACTTAAAAGAGTTTTCCTGGATGAAATATTAAAACTCTGATCTGCATGATGCAAATTCATTTTTTCAAGCAGCAACCGGTTCTTTTTACCATCGAAACGGGCATTTTCCATATCAACCAATAAGTCTTTCAATCTTAAACTGCCTTTACTGAATTTAAGTTCTTCAACTGATCGTTCTATGCTGGTTACGGTTGGGGATTTAACCACTTCACGACTGTTCAACAGAAGACCGGTGTTCTGTAAAAATATCTCTGTATTATTTCTGGCTTTAATTTTTATCTGGCCATTCACAATCCTTAGTTTCTCCAGGCTCATGATCTTGTTGATCACATCCAGTGAAGAAATGAAATCCTTTGTGTTTTTGTTTTTTGCAATTTCCGGTTGTGTATAATCAATCCGGGGATTGATAAGAGTGGCTTGCTCTGCTTTAATCTTCCTGTTGAACAACAGTTCGCTCCAGGAAAGGCCGCTGAGTGCAAATTGTTGTACGTTGATATTTCTTGTGTCTTTAAATGGTTCAGTGTTAATTGAAAAATTGCTCAGCAAAATTTTATTCTCTCTTAAGCGTATACTATCGAAACGGAGAAAATAACTGCTGTCCTTTACAAAATTTTCATAATTGTTTATGGCCATGTCAAAACCCTTCAGCGATACAGGCTTTGGCCTTTTTTGATCAATGGAAAGCCCCGTCATCTCAAAATTGTTTTTATCCGATGAAAAGGAAGTTGGGTTGCCATCCCTGTAGGTGGTAATGTCAATTCCGGCATTAGTAACACCGATATAATTCAATAAAAGATCACCTGTCAATTGCTGGATTAGCGTATCCAGGTTGGGTAACTTATTTTTTGCACTGCCTTTTTTGCCTGACTCCAGTTGAATATTAAAAATTGGATTTCTGCAATAAACGGTATCTGCTTTTATCAGTTCTTTTTCATACAGCGCTTTGAAATCGACATTAACGAGACGAAGGGTATCAAGAAATATTTTAAATTCTGAATGATTGTCGCCCGGTCTTTTTCCTGTTAATGTACAGCTATCGATCTGTATAAACTTTCTGCGGATGTTGATCCGGAACCGGCTGAAGGCCAACCGGTGATTTCCATCGGGAAAAAGAATATCCTGGTTTCTTGTGCGGAAGAGCATCTGGTCGCTAAACAAAAACTTTTCCTTTGCCGAAGAATCAATTTTTAAATTATCAATATGAATATGCAGGTTAGAGATTGTCAGGGGTAATTGATCCGGGTGAACTTTATTCACTAAAGTGAATTTGCCTTCATTCATTTCAAACCGGGTTACCTGGAACATTTTCAAAGCATCAATAATGGAATTGTAAATTCTACCCATCTCTTCCGGAATAGAAACTTTTTTTGTTATGGTATCTTTATTGGATTTTAAACGTGTGACGGTTATTGCAGGAGCCGATAAGTAAAGTGAATCAATCAGTAGTTCTTTTCTTGTAAAAATGGGAATAAGGGCTTTTACTTTCAGCCGTATATTGTCAACATTAAAGTTGTAAGAAGTGTTAAGATCCAGTGAGTCGTTTGAATAGAAAGAAACATTTTCCAGCTCAATTTTTTTGCTGAAGTAATTGAACTTGATGTTCTTTACTTTCAACCTTAGTTTATCATTTGACTCTTTTTTTACCAGGTCCTCTATCAATGATTCTGCATTATAAACTACATAAAAATGCAGCGCTGTGATCAGAATAAGGACGATCCCCAGTATGATGCCCAGGGTTTTTAAAATCTTTTTCTCAAGCCAGACGATCCACATTCAAACTAAGGGGTTAATAAGATTTCAAATTACTCAAAATTTACGGGAAAGAAAAAGCCATCCGTGATGACGGATGGCTAGAAGTATTTTAAGCCTGGTTAGTTTATTGTCACAGCGGGCTGATCTTAGCTGTAAATTGAAAAAGCGCATCTGCTTTACCATCTTTATTGAACCTCCAGGCTTCATGCAGCCACATAGAATCTGTTTTTCCTTTTGTGTCAGTTAACAATCTTTTTCCCCATACTGCTGCCCAGTTTTCATCTTTGCCTGTGGTTTTATTAATACCGGAAAATGAAATAACACCGTTTACTGAGCTGACAATTGAACTAAAGTTGCTTCGAAATTGTCTGGCCGTCACTACAAAAGAATCCCGGCCGGCTTTTACATAAAAGCCATCCCATCCATGAGCCTCAATAGTATCAGCCCAATACTTTTTTTGTTCAGCGACATCTCCACTGTCCCAATATTTCCAGATATTAAGAACCGTTTCGGTGTTTTTCTGATCATCCGATTTGAAATTAGCAAAGTTCACAGGGTAAGGGTAAACAAGATCTTCAGTGGTTGCAACCATGCTTTCGGGTGATTTTGAAGTGGTTTCTTCCTTTGATTGGCTATCGTTGCAAGCAACAAGAAATCCTACGCCTGCCAAGATGAAAATTTTTTTCATAACAGAAAGTTTTAAGTGAATTAAATTATTATTTCTGGTACGGAGTTTTAAGGGAGAGGAAAATCAGTTCCGAAGTAATGAATGTTAAAATTAAACTAATTGAATACTAAGCAAAATTTTTTTTTATTTCCGTCTGGTTACTGACAATCGACATTCATTAGTCAGTTAATGTTTGAATTAAATAATTTGGGGGTTTATTTAATATTTGAAAATTATATATTTCTACCAAAAATTTTGACAACTTTCTTTTAACTAACCGAAGAGCCCGGACTCACTGCTTCTTCGGGTTTCAGCAGCCGGAGTTTTCCATCTTTATCTTCAGCGGTCAGGATCATACCCTGGCTTTCTATTCCTTTCATCTTGCGTGGAGCAAGGTTCACCACTACCACCACTTGTTTGTTTATCATCACTTCAGCAGTATAATGCATGGCTATTCCTGAAACAATGGTTCTTGTTTCAGATCCCATGTCAACAGTTAATTTTAAAAGCTTATCTGCTTTCGCTACTTTTTCACAAGCAGTAACGGTGCCGATCCGCATATCAAGTTTTGCGAAATCATCGTAAGAAATTTCAGATTTCGGATTTACGATTGCAGATTTAGTCGGTTCCATTTTGGAATTTGTTATTTGTGATTTGACATTTGATTTTAATTTCTCTACCTGTGCTTTTATTTCCTCATCTTCTATTTTTCTGAATAACAATTCCGGTGGTCTTAAGCTATAACCCACACTAAGCAGTTTTAGTTTACCTGCATTATCCCAATCCAGCATTTTGTCAACCACCTTCATCAGGTACAACATTTTTTTTGCAGTAGTGGGTAAAAAAGGATTGATTAAAACGGCAAGGTTGGCTGTAAGCTGCAAACACAAGTGCAAACAATTATCAATCTGTTTTTGTGCATTGATTGCCGATTGCTCA
>JAYWEL010000171.1:0-3824 GCA_043779285.1 Chitinophagaceae bacterium
GGGATTAAAATCTTCCAGGTGTTTTGAATAATAACTCAAAACGATAGATCGGTTAAAATCAATGGCCACATCCATATAAGGTCTGCGCCCAGTACCATCTTGTTTAAACAAATTTACTTCGGCATATTTTACCCATTGGTCTACCGTATAAGAATCTTTTCCAATTTTCAATAAAATGGATTCCGATTTAATTTTAGAATTTGCCGGAGCCGGTTTAAAACTTAAAGCACTGTCTGTAAATTCCCATAAATCCTTATTCAATGCAATCTGTTGATGAACAGGATTGTTCTTTGTAATCTTTGCAAACAAGACGTCGTTAATCAACGATATTCTATCACTTTGATTAATCTCTTGTTTCAAAATATCTTTTAATTTTTTGTCGGCAAAATCTTTTGCAACAGGAATTTGTTCATGAAATTTTACAATATGATAACCATATGATGTGAGGATTGGGTTGCTTACAGCATCTTTTTTATTAGTCGTTAAAATAGCGTTTTCAAAATCGGTATCATAGCTGCCGACACCGAATTCGGCCATTTGCCCGCCCATGGTTGCGGTCTTTACATCATTACTGTTTTGCTCAGCCATCTTCAAAAAATCTTCTCCTTTGACAATCAAATTATAAACAGAATCAGCCCGGCGTTTGACTTCCTGCTTCATTGCATTGGTGGCTTCCGGAGGAAAGGCAAAAAGTATTTGAGATGCTTTTATTTTTCCTATGGCGGGCCGTTCTTCATTATTTTTAAAAATATGGTAACCGCTTTTTGAACGGATAATCGGAGAATGATTTCCAACTTGTGAAGTATAAATAGCATTTTCGAATACATAAGGTAATCCGAAGACTGTTATCCAGCCGAGTTCTCCTTTGTTTTGTTTGACGGATGGATCTTCTGAAAACTGGACGGCCACTTCCGCAAAACTTTTTCCTTGTTGCAATTGAAGATAAGCGGCATTTATTTTTTTCAATGATTCAACAGAATCCATCAAACCCAGGTTGTTTTTATAGCCGAGATAAATATGTGAAACATGAATATCTTTTTGACTTCGCTGAAAAGCTTCTTCTGAAAGTTTGTTTAGTGTTTCGTTATCGGATAAATAATGATCGATAATTTGTTTTCGCAGGTTTTCAACTTCCTCTTTGATGGTTGGAAGAGTATCCATTTTCCGGTCGTAAGCATCCCGTACTTTTAGTCTTGAGTTGATATATAAGTCGAGGTATTCTTTCAACGATGATTTTTTGTCTACACTCTGCGAGCTGTTGTTCTTATTGTATGCACGGAGAAATTCAGTTGTATCTACTTTGTATTTACCATAGCTGAAAATGGTTTGAGAAGATGCAGTGAAAATATAGGAGCATAAAAAAAGAAGAGCCGCCCATTTTTTGTTCATAGCAGAAAATTTATAATTATTTCGGAAGATTTAATTTATGATTCAACACTTCATCTATTTGCTCGAACGATAATTTTTTAGCAATGATTCTTTTGTCTTTATCCAGCAGATACAAAGTAGGAAAAGATTTCACATCATACAACTGTGAGTAGCCGGGAGAACCGGAATTTATTCTGGAATTATCTGCTTCTTTTGAATAATACACATTTATCCAACTTTGCAAATTGTATTTAGCGATAAAGGCTAGCCAATCTTCCTTATTGCCATCCGTCTCTTTTGCAAGAGAAAATACTTTCAAGCCATACGCTTTCCATTTTTGTTGGTAAACCGAATCAAGCTTTGGGAGGGTTTCTTTACAATGACCACAAGTAGGGTCCCAAATACAAACTAGAATAAATTCTGCACGTACATTATATAAATTTGTTTTTTTGCCATTCACGTCGGGCAGATCAATATCTGCAGCAGGACTGCCGAAAATATTAGCCATTAAACTATAGGCTCTCTCTGTAATTGTTTTTTTACCAGCTTCCGTCAACCAAGAGTATGTTTTATTGGAAAAATATTTTTCATACAGGTGAACAAAAATGGCATCCTCCCACATATATTTTTGGTTCAGGTAACGGTTTAGAAATTTCAATAAAAGAAATTTCTGCATGTCCTCATTGATGTTTGCATAACTCATCATCCAGTCAATTTCTTTAATGACCGAGTCGGCACTGGGGTATACCAGTTGTTCAAAATATTTATCTATTCTCGATTCAAAAAATGGTGTTCTAAGTAAACGGCCATCATAAAAATTAACCCCATCCCAGAAATGGCTTTTCAAATATTTATACGAAAAAAGGCTATCGCCCTTCGGCTGCTTGTCGGTAGCTGGTAATTCGGGTTCTTTCATCGCATTCAATAAAAAAGCCATCATCGAAGCAGGATGATCTTTTAAAATAGTATTCCTGTATGACTTGACTGAATCATTCAATTGTTTTAACTGGTCATTCCATTTTGCAGAATCGGCTTTTGACTTGGCGGTCGTATAATTTTTACCCGCACCCTCCATTTCTTTTCCATGCGCATTCATAAATTTTTGGTATTCATTAAAAAGAGTATTATCCAGGGAGTGTACAAATTGAATACTATTCATCAGATTGCTGGTGTCGGCAATAACAGAAAAGTGTTGTTGTTTGTCTATTAATATTTCAAAAAAACCATTTTTGTTTGGGTAACCAATCAGGTAAATGCCACCGGGTAAGCTTTTGGCTCCTTTAAACGAGCCTTCACTTTTGTCATTCAGTTTTATCGAGTCGATAATGGGCAACTGTTTACCCATATAATGCCCAAGATATATGTATTCGTTTTTGAAAGGTTTGAAACTGATTTTTATTTCGTACCCGGTTTCCTGGGCATGTAAATGGATGCTGGCAATAAGTGTAAGTAAAAGAAAAATTCTTTTCATGGAGGGGATGAATAAGTCGTAAAGTTATTTAAAATGATCGTGCGTACGGTTAAAAAGATGCTAAAAGCTTTTGAACGGTTGGCTGAATAAATAGCTTATTTTTTGCATTCATACCGATTGGTCATTGCTGCGTACATTTGCTGCGTGAAAAGGAAAAAGAAAATCATTTTAGAAAATGTCCGAGTGGAAAATTATGCAGCCGAAGGAAAATCGCTGGCCCGTGTAAACGAAAAGGTTGTCTTTATTGACAATGCCGTACCGGGAGATCTGGTCGATATTCGGCTTCAAAAAAACAAGAAAGATTGGGCGCAAGGTACAGCAATTCATTTTCATGAATACTCATCCGACAGGGTAGAACCTTTTTGTTCTCATTTTACAATCTGTGGTGGCTGCCAATGGCAGATGCTGCCCTATGAAAAACAATTACAGTATAAACACAAACAAGTTTTTGAAACACTTCGTCGGATTGGAAAGGTAGACATGCCCGACATGGAACCCATCTGCGGTGCCGAAGAAACAAGGTTTTATAGAAATAAGCTGGAGTATACATTCTGCAATAAAAGATATTTAATTGCATCCGAGCTTAATGATGAAAATATCTCCTCGTATCAGAATGTTTTGGGCTATCATGTAAAAGGTTTTTTTGATAAAGTAGTGGATATCGACACCTGTTATTTAATGGAAGAACCCAATAATTCAATCAGGTTGGCGGTAAAAGATTTTGCCATTCAGCAGGGGTTTAGTTTTTACGATATCCGGATGCATGTTGGTTTATTACGTACTATGCAATTGAGAATATGTACTACCGGAGAAGTGATGGTGAATATTGTATTTGGCGAAGATGATGAAAGCAAAAGAAATATGTTGATGGATCATTTGCTGGAGAAAATTCCAGGCATTACTACCCTTTTATATACTGTCAATACAAAAATGAATGATAGTATGTTCGATCTGGAGCCCGTTACTTATATGGGTAAAGGTTATG
>JAYWEL010000172.1:0-3820 GCA_043779285.1 Chitinophagaceae bacterium
ATTCAGCCATTGTAAATCGTCCCAATATTGTATTGGTCATTTGCGAAAGTTTTGCGGCTTATAAAAGTTCTATGTGGGGTAACCCATTGAATACAACACCCTATTTTAATGAATTATGCAAGAAAGGGATCTTTTTTAAGAATTGTTTTTCCCCTGCCTATGGCACTGCCCGGGGAGTATGGGCAATTATGACCGGCATTCCTGATGTTTGTGATATAAAAACGGCCAGTCGTAATCCTAACCTGGTAGATCAGCAGACCATATTGAATTTTATTCCAGACTATAATAAATTTTATTTTATCGGCGGGAGTGCCAGTTGGGCTAATATCAGGGGCGTACTTACTGATAATATTAAGGGGTTGCGTTTGTATGAACAGGAAGATTACAAAGCTTCCGCCATCAATGTTTGGGGCATCAGTGATAAAGATCTGTTCCTGGAAGCCAACGAAAAATTTAAACAACAAACAAACCCATTTTTTGCTGTGATTCAAACGGCTGATAACCATCGGCCCTATACCATACCGAAAGAAGATTTGCCTTTTATTAAATTGCGGAATTTTCCAACTGATACGCTGGAAAAATATGGCTTCTGGTCGAATGAAGAATTAAATGAATATGCCTATACAGAGCATACTTTTAAAACATTTTTTGAAGCGGCTGAAAAGGAAAAATATTTTAAAAACACCATATTTGTTTTTGTGGGTGATCATGGTTTAAAAGGTAATGCCACTGCATTATTTCCAAAAGTCTGGACGGAGGAGGCTTTAACAAGCCATCATGTACCGTTGTTATATTATGCCCCATCTTTTTTGAAACCACAGGTTATCGAAAGAAAGGTTTCACAGGTGGATATCATGCCGGGTATTGCTTTTCTTGCAGGTCTGCCTGTAAATAATACTACGATGGGAAGAAACATTTTTTTAAATCCTTCTTTACCCGATAGTAACGATATTAGTAATCATACATTTATTATTCAACCAGACAATCAACTGGTCGGACTAATTACCGGAAAGTATTTTTATCAATATGATCTTGGTTCAAATAAGGAAAAAATATTTTCCTTATTGAATAATAACCCGCTGCCACCAGGCGAACCAAATAATATTTTCCGGCAACAGATGCATGACCTCACACTGGGGTATTATGAAACATCACGTTACATGCTTTTCAATAATAAAAAGAAGAAATAATCAGGCTGTTGTTATTGCCTGATGAGAAAGTCCGAAGAACCTGTTGAACAGGGTGCCGGTAAAAATACCATAGATCATACCCACTAAAGCCCCACAAATGATATCTGCCGGGTAATGAACGCCAACATAAACCTGGGCATAGGCGATACTGCCGGCCCAAAAAAATGCCAGTAACATCCATTTTTTAAACAGGTGCCGGAAAGTAATAAAAAGAAAAGTAGCCATTCCAAAATGATTGACAGCATGGTTGGAAGTAAAGCCAAATCCTGACGGACATCTTACCAGCAATCTGACCTGATCGGCAAGTTCCGGGTTATTACATGGGCGGATACGTTCAAAACCATATTTGAAGCCATAGGTTCCTGTCATATCTCCTAAGCCGATAGTTACCAGAAAGAAAACAACCCACCATAATCCTTTAACTTTAAAATTTAAGGTTACAAACACAATTATAAACAGGTAAAGGGGTATCCAGTTCACGGAATTACGAAGAAAGGGGGCTATTTCATCGAAGACAGGGTTTGTCCATTTGCTGTTTAAAACTATAAACAGTTGCCTGTCTAACTCAATTAATTTTTGCCAGAAACTGTTGCTTATAAAAAACATTGCTGCAAAAATAATGGAAGGGTTTCAAAACTATTGAACAGGTTACTGTTAAATAAATAGCTCTCTAATTGTTGAAATGGGTTAAATGCTATTCTTTTGTATTTCTTTCATCAACAGGTAAAAGAGTAAGGGTCTATGCTTTCGAGATTTAAACTGCCTAAAACGATTTTATGGGTGACAAACCTACTTGTCATCTTCCTGTTGATATTTACATTGTTCAGGCTCGCTACTTTTATAGCTTTTAAGCCAAAGGGTATTTCTTTTGGGGATGTTATCCCTTCTTTCCTGATGGGTATCCGCTATGACCTGCGTTGGATTGCTATTATATTACTCCCAATCATTTTAGTAAGCATGATGCCGAAGTTGTCGCCATTTTATTCTTCGTGGAATAAAAAATGGTGGACCTGGTATCTTGCTATTGTGACGTTTATCCTCTTTGTTTTTTTTGCGGCAGGATTTGGAAGCTATTCTTACAATCAAACACCGCTGGATGCGGGTGCTATGAATTTTGCGGAAGACTTTAAAATATCCTGGAAAATGATGCGGCAGACATACCCGATGTTCTGGATGTTACTGGGTTTAACAATTGCCGTTCTTTTTTTCCGATGGATGTACCACCGCAGTCATTGGCAGGTAATCAATAAAACGGATGGATTAGGCATTCTTTATAGAAGAAAGCATTTTTGTATAGCCGCTTTAATACTATTATTTTTTTGCTGGGGTAATTTCTCCTGGCCACCATTAAGCCGTAATGACAGTTTTAAAGCTTACCTGGCTATAAACCCGGTACAGAATTTTTTTGCCACTCTCAAATTGAGGAAACCGGAATTTAATGAAGCAAAAGCAAGAGCTGCTTTCCCTGTAATGGCAGAATGGATGCAACTGGAGGACAAGAATAATTTTTCTTATCGCAGGGAAACCGGTCCGAGAAGCAATTCATTAGAAAGCCGGCCAAATATTGTACTCGTGCAATGTGAATCATTCAGCATGTTTAAAAGTAATATGGGTGGAAATCCTTTGAACACTACACCTTATTTTGATTCACTTTGCCGTAACGGAATTTTTTTTGAGCGTTGTTTTACTCCTCATTTCTCTACGGCAAGGGGACTATTTGCTATACTAACTGGTATACCAGATGCACAATTATTCAAGTTCTCCACCCGAAACCCACAGGCCTTAGAACAACATACTATCATTAATAACCTGGAAGATTATGATAAACATTATTTTCTCGGTGGAAGTCCTGAGTTCAACAATTTTGAAGGCCTGTTGAAAAATATTGATGGATTGCAGATACATGCAGCGGATAGCTTTGGATTGCCGGAAATAAATGTATGGGGCATCAGTGATAAAGATCTTTTCTTAAAAGCGAATGAAGTATTCCGGAAATACACTAAGCCTTTTTTTGCGTTTATACAGACATCCGACAATCACCGGCCATATACAATACCTGAAAAGGATAAAGATTTTGAAAAAATTGTGGTATCAGATATCGAACTGAAAAAATATGGATTTGAATCGTTACAGGAGTATACAGCCTTTCGTTATTCAGATTATTGCTTCCGCAAATTTTTAGAAGCAGCACAAAAGGAAACGTATTTTCATAATACTATTTTTGTTTTTGTAGGAGATCACGGCGTAGCCGGTAATGCCGAAGCGATGTATCCTGCTGTTTGGACCGATCAACGATTAACCGATGAACATGTTCCTTTATTATTTTATGGGCCTGATTTACTGACTCCTCAAAAAAGGAGTGAAGTTGTTTCGCAGATTGATATACTTCCAACAATTGCCGGTATGTTGCATCAGTCGTATGTTAATACTACACTGGGAAGAGATTTGCTCGACCCGGCCAAGAAAAATAATTATGCTTTCATTACGAATACGGCCGGAGGAATTGGCATGGTGACCGATGATTTTTATTTTACCCGGAATATCAATTTTCCGGCGGCTCCGGTCCTGATCATCCGTGAGGACGGCAAAGCCAACCCGAAAGGGACGGACGACGACACGGCACCGGTGGA
>JAYWEL010000173.1:0-3790 GCA_043779285.1 Chitinophagaceae bacterium
TCACTGGAAATTTGAGTATTAATTTCCTCCATTTCATTTAAATAATATTTACGAACAATACCCTTAATAATGTAATTGAAATAATTTTCAACATCCCCTTCTTTCGTAATAAAATCTTTTTTAGCAAACTTTCGAACAATCACATAAGGAGCAATATGAGAAAAATATTCTTCTTCAGAAATGATTACAAACTTGTTGAGATATTTAAAAAATGGGTGTGCTACTTCCATCAGTTAACCTTTCTTTGAAATTACAACATAATTGATTCAAATCAATCAATCACAGAAGAGATCTTTCATGGCTTAAAAATAACCTCAAATGAGTTAAAAATGTTCTGCATTTGATTATCCATTAAATTTGCATCCAATTTTATTAATACTATTAAGAAATAATTATGGCGAACAAGATTAAAGTAACAAACCCTGTAGTAGAACTAGATGGCGATGAGATGACCCGAATCATTTGGAAATTCATTAAAGACAAATTAATTCTTCCATATGTGGAAGTAGATATTAAATATTTTGACCTTGGCATGGAGTACCGTGATGAAACCAACGATCAGGTAACGATTGATGCAGCTTATGCTATTAAAGAACATGGAGTTGGTATCAAATGTGCAACCATTACACCAGATGAGGATCGGGTAAAAGAATTCAACCTGAAACAAATGTGGAAGAGCCCAAATGGCACTATCCGTAATATATTGGATGGTACTGTATTTCGTGAGCCGATCGTTTGTCAGAATGTACCACGTCTGGTTCCAAACTGGACAGCACCTATCTGTATTGGCCGTCATGCATTCGGCGATCAGTATCGTGCAACTGATTTTATAACCAAAGGCAAAGGAAAGCTTACGGTAAAATTTGAAGGAGAAGATGGAACCATTCAGGAATTTGAAGTGTTCAACTTTAAAGGCGATGGCATTGCTTTAGCGATGTATAATACGGATGAAAGTATTTTTGGATTTGCCCGTGCTTGTTTCAACCAGGCAATCAGTAAAAAATGGCCCTTATATCTTTCTACTAAAAATACCATTCTTAAAAAATACGATGGTCGTTTTAAGGATATTTTTGAAGAAGTTTATCAAAACGAATTCAAAGCTACCATGGAAGAACTGGGTATTACGTACGAACACCGATTGATTGACGACATGGTTGCCAGTGCATTAAAATGGAACGGCAACTTTGTATGGGCCTGTAAGAACTACGATGGTGATGTACAAAGCGATACGGTTGCACAGGGTTTTGGCTCACTGGGATTAATGACTTCTACTTTGGTAACACCGGATGGAACTGTGATGGAAGCCGAAGCTGCACATGGCACGGTAACCCGTCACTTTCGCATGCATCAGCAAGGAAAACCAACAAGCACCAATCCAATTGCTAGCATATTTGCATGGACAAGAGGTTTGGAGTTCCGTGGAAAACTGGACGGCAACCAGGAGCTGATTGACTTTTGTCTTGCATTAGAAGAAGTTTGTGTTGAAACAGTTGAAAGCGGAAAAATGACCAAAGATTTGGCTGTTTGTATTTATGGCAACAACGTAAATCATGGCGAACATTATTTATACACTGAAGAATTTTTGGAAGCCTTAAATGAAAACTTACAAAAGAAAAGAGGCGTTTAATTATTTCTTAAAATAAATTTTTTAAACAAATAACCCCCGAATATTCAGGGGTTATTTGTTTCGTAATAGTCAACACAAAATCTTACTTCATCAATTCTGTAATAGGTTTACCTATACTCGCATTAGGTTCCTGAATACGCAGTAAGGCAGCCAATGTAGCGGCTATATCTGTCATGTAATATGTTTTATTTGAACGCCCTTGCTTCACTCCCCATCCCATCCATAATAAGGGTATGTGCGAATCGTAAGGATACCAACTACCATGTGTAGTTCCAGTTTTTCCTCCATTAAAAAAAGCAGGTTTCAAAATTACCTGAACATCTCCTGCCCTTTTTGTATTGTATCCTTTTAAAAACATTTCTTTTACTTCTGCAGTTAAATTTGCTTCTGCAATTTTTTCCATATCAAATGCCATTAAAATATTGGGTTGGTCATTCAGGTATTTAATGATGAATTGTTTTACGATAGTCTTATCAATATTGCTCTTTTCAATGTCTGTATCATTCAGATATATCTGGTAATTAGCGGTTGCACTAATTCCAGTTTTAATGTTGAATTTTTCTTCCAATTTTTTATTTAACTCTGTTACCGAATAAGAGGTACTGCCAGCTGCTATTTTATTACTTTTCAAGTACCCCGGATTATGAGCAACTGCATGATCTGCTGTAAGAAATAACAAGTATTCACCTACTCCAACTTCTTTATCGAGAAATGCCATAAAATTGGCGATCTCTTTATCTAGTCTTAAATAAGTGTCTTCAATTTCGATAGAGTTTGGTCCAAACTGATGACCAATATAATCGGGAGAAGAAAGGCTTACTGCCAGAAAATCGGTAATATTATCCTTTCCCAATTTTTCTTCAATCAAAGCCGATTTTGCAAAATCCAGTGTAAATGAATTCCCAAATGGTGTGGAACGGATTATCCCAAAATCTTTGCCGATTTTTGATTTTAATTCATGTGGAAAAACAGGTGCAGCTTCATGTAAAAATTTTCCTTCAAATTCACTATTGTCTTTGTCACTCTGCACATAAGATGATACGGGAAATAACGTGTTCCAATCATTTTTATAATATTCATTCACCAGTTTTTTATCATTGAATTGATTTACCCATTTTGGTAAACTGTTCATATAATAGCTGCTGGTAATCCAATTGCCGGTAGCAGATTCATACCAATAAGCCGCATCAGCAGAATGACCGGCTGGCAAAATACTACCCCGGTCTTTTAATGCTATCCCAATGGTTTTAGATCTGAAATTAGTAGCCAGCTTCAATTCGTCTGTAATTGATGATGCCCACATGTTTTTGGGAGACATCGGTTCAGATGTGCTTACACCACCCACTACTTCAACGGTTTTATCTTCTGTACAATAAATATTTCGTCCGGCTTTTTTATCATACCATTCATTCCCCATGATACCATGAAAAGCAGGAACTGAACCAGTATATACCGTACTATGCCCAACTGCTGTTACTGTCTGAGCATAAGGAATATACGTATTTTCGCAATTGAAACCCTGTTGAAGCAAGCGTTTAAATCCATTGCTGCCATAGCGATCGTAATATCGGTAAATAAAATCCCAACGCATTTGATCAACCATTAAACCAACTACCAGTTTAGGACGGGGTACCGATTGTGATTGAGCCTGTATCAGGAAACCAGAATAGAGTATACAGATGAATAGAAAACATTTCTTCATATTCTTTTTTTTCAAAAATATCTGATTATTATTTTTCTTAAAGAATAAATTTATAATCGGCAGAGGTTGGCCTTACCCGCTTTTGGGGTTAAATCCTAATCCCTTAACTTTGCGCCAGTTTTTCATAAAAACAGGACTCTTAAAAAATCATCAAATGGCAGACATTTTCGATCGTTTATTAGCTAATGCAGGGCCTTTAGGACAACATCGTGAAAGAGCTCATGGATATTTTTCCTTTCCGAAACTGGAAGGTGATATAAGTAGCCGCATGAAATTTCGCGGAAAAGAAATGACTGTATGGAGTTTAAACAACTATCTGGGATTGGCAAACCATCCGGAAGTGAGAAAAGCAGATGCAGATGCAGCAGCCGAATTCGGTTTGGCTTCTCCGATGGGTGCCCGTATGATGAGTGGAAACTCAGATCATCATGAACAACTGGAACTGGAACTGGCTCATTTTG
>JAYWEL010000174.1:0-20946 GCA_043779285.1 Chitinophagaceae bacterium
TTTTCTGCGGTATAATACCATCTAAGATTTACACATAGTCCCTGCCCGTCCGGTCAGGCGGGCGTTGGACTATTTAGTAAATCAAGATGGTATTACTTATTCAATGTTCTTATGCTGAAGCAACGTTGAAGTTTCATGGTGTGTTAGTTTAATAGACTGCGTTATTAAAAATACGGGGAAAAGTTAATGGCTTTGTTGGCAAAAATCAATATTTTTTAATCAATATTTAACGATATATTTCTTTTATATGTATAAATTCTTGATATTTAAAAAAATTTTCAATTTTCATTTTTAATTAAACTTTAAACTTTAAACTTTATGAGAAAGTTAGCTGGTTTTTCGGGGCTATTCCTATTCGGAATTTTAGCTCCATTTTTATTGGTTGCACAGGCAAATCTTTCGGGTTCGGTTAAAGGAAAAGGTGCTTCTCTTTCCGGAGCAAGTATCAGTGCCCGTCCTACCGGTAAAGGAACGACTGCTAATGATGAAGGAAATTATTCCTTGAAATTAGCTGCAGGTACTTACAATGTAACCTATTCATATGCTGGTTTTGTGTCACAAACTGTTAATGTAACCCTTACTGATGGCGAACAAAAAAAGCAGGATGTTGATTTAAAAGAAGATGTTGCTGGAATGGGAGAAGTTGTTGTTACTGGTTCACGTTCTTTACCAAGAACGTCTGTAAATACACCTTTGCCAATTGATGTAATATCTGCAGCTGAATTAAAAACAACTGCACAAACTTCATTTGATAAGCAATTGATGTACCGTGTTCCATCATTCAATACCGTGAACACACCGGTAAATGATGCAACTACTTTATTGGATCCTTATGAAATCAGAAATCTTGGACCTAGCCGTACGTTGGTTTTGATTAATGGGAAACGTAAAAACTTAAGTTCATTACTGTATGTACAGTTCTCTCCAGGAAGAGGAGAAACAGGTGCGGATCTTTCCGGTATTCCGGTAGATGCGATAAAAAGAGTAGAGATTTTACGAGATGGTGCTTCGGCACAATATGGTTCAGATGCCATTGCCGGTGTTATGAACGTAATATTAAAAGACCGGTATCAGTATAGTTCTCTTACTTTGAATGGAGGTGTTACCGCAAAGGGTGATGGTGGTAACTATGGAGTAGCTTATAATGGTGGTTCAAATATTGGCGACAATGGATTTGTAAACTATACCATTGATTTCAGCCAGCAGAACAACGCAATTCGTTCTGGAATTATTCACAGGCCAACAGAGAAGGCCATTTTTGGAGGTTCTCCATCATCGAATGCTGCGATAGATGCTTACCTGAACAGATTTCCCACAGGTAATAACCTAAATGGTACAGGAGAAATATCTGCTGCCAAGTTTAATGTAAACTTTGGAATTCCAGTTGGAGAAACCGGACAATTTTATGGCAATGCTGCTTTAGTTACAAAAAAAGTAATTAGTAATGCAAATTTCAGAACTCCGTATTGGAGAACGGATGCCGGACTTTTGCATACTAGAATTCCAGGACAACCAAACTACACGGGTGGAACCAATACACTGTATGAAGGCTATTTGGGTTATATGCCAACTTTTGAAGGTGATTTGTTAGATCACAATATGACTTTTGGGTTTAAAAACGTACGAAATGGTTGGAACCAGGATGTTAGTTTCACAAGTGGTTTTAATCAACAATTATACACCGTGAATAATACAGTGAATCGTTCATTGGGAGCTGCAAGTCCAACTACGTTTAAACCTGGTGGTTATAGCTTTGCGCATATAGTTGGTAACTATGATGTTTCTAAATCATTAACCGATAATTTCAGTGTGGCTTTTGGTACTGAGGTAAGAAAAGAAACCTATACTATTATTGCAGGAGATACGGCATCATATTCAAATGAAGGTGCAAACTCTTTCCCTGGTATACGTGCAGAAAATGGAAGAACAAATAGCCGTTACAACCTTGGTGCTTATGCAGACGCTACATATAATATTAATAAAGATTTTTTAATTAATGGAGCTATACGTGCGGAAGATTATAGTGATTTTGGAAGTGCATTTGTTTGGAAATTCTCTACCCGTCATAAAATAGCTGGTGATAAAGCAGTGATCAGAGCTTCTGCCTCTTCTGGTTTCAGAGCTCCTACATTACACCAGATTTATGCACAATCAACACAGGCATCTTTCGCTGGTGGAACAATTGTTCTTTCTGGATTATTTAATAATATAAGCAAACAGGCTTTTGCATTAGGTATTCCATTATTGAAACCAGAAAAATCGGATAACATTGCTTTTGGTCTTGGTTTAACTCCTACCAAAAATCTGAGCATTACATTAGATTACTATAATATTACTATCCGCGACAGAATAGTTTATAGCTCCTCTATAACCACTGACGACAAGTCTTTAGCAAATCCAACTACCGCTCTTGGTAAAATTTTGAAAGGAAATGCTGTTGGTGCCGGAAATTATGAATTAGAAAGTGTTCAGTTCTTTATCAATGGTATTAAAACTAGAACACAAGGATTGGATATTGTTGCCAATTATAAGAATATCAGCGTAGGTTCAGGCAGACTTGCTGTAAATATTGCCGGTAACTATACCTTTAGTAATGAGATCATCGGATCACCAAATGAACCTGCTGCAATCAAAGCAGCCGGTGCAACAATCTTAAGTTCGCAAATCAGATCGCTTTTAACCGAAAGCCGTCCATTATATAAATTTGTTTTCGGATTCGATTATAGCCTGAATAAGTTTGGTGTAAGTTTAAACAATACTTTATTTGGACCAACCAAATTCCAGGATCTGGATAATGGTGGTGGAGATATGGAAAATATCAAACAGGTGTTTAAAGCGGCAGTTGTTACCGACCTGAATTTAGGTTACAGCTTTACCGATAAAATTTCATTTAATATAGCCGTGAATAATTTATTCGATATTCTTCCTAAATGGAATTTAGAAGCAATAAATCCAGCAGGGCAGGCTGTATTGAATAATACTGCAGGTAGAGAATTATTGGAAGGATTTTTGTCTTTCAGTGGACGTTACCGGATTTTGGGTTACAACGGTTCTCAATTCAGTCAATTGGGTACTATGTTCCAGAGTTCTTTAGTATTTAAATTTTAAGTAGATTCTAATTTTTTATAAAGGGATGTGGTTTATATCACATCCCTTTTTTGTTGTAATGTATAATATGTATCAAAGCTTTTCAGACTTGTATGAGAAAATGTATCAGACTTTCATCAATTATGATGAAGAATATATTTATTATAGCGGAATATTGAAAGACTATCATCATCGTTCGCTTGTTGAACTAGGATGCGGCACAGGAAGCCTTGCCAGCCATTTTATAAAAGAAGGTTATGATTATTCGGGACTTGATTTAAGTCCGGAGATGTTAGCTATTGCACAAAACAAAAACCCGGGCTCTGTGTTTATTCCCGGTGATATCCGAAGTTTTAAGTTAAAAGAAAAAACGGAATCATGTATCATGCCGGGTAGAACAATTAGTTATTTACTTTCTAATCAAGAAGTAGTTGATTGTTTTAATTCAATTCATGAAAATTTGAAAAAAGAGGGCATATTTTGTTTTGATTGTATCGATGCAGAAAAATTTATTCCAACTATTAATTTGGGAAAACAAATTCGCCATGAAGCTGAATTCAACAGTAAGAAATTCATTCGAAAAAGCTTTTGGTCACGGCCTGACAATGAAAGCAATTTATTTAAATGGAAAGCGGATTTTTTTGAAGAACATGAAAATGGCCATTTAAAAAAAATAGGAGAAGATGAATCAATACTCAGGACTTTTTCCAAAAATGAAATTATTTTATTTTTGAAAAACTGTAATTTCAAGGTAGAAAAACTGGATGACCGACCATCTTATGCTTTTGAAACCTTTGTTGTAGTGGCTCAAAAAAATTTGGATTATGGCAATGTATGATAATGAAAATACGGTTAGAGTTTCATTTGATTTGAATTATATAAGCGAGTACTTAATTCAGGCACAGTGGGCTGAATTAATAGAACTTAAAAAAATCATTGCTGAAATTGCAATGCGGAATAACCGGCCAGTAACTATTCTGGACATTGGGATAGGTAATGCACGTATACCCAAACATCTTTGCGGCATAAAAGAAATTTGGGATCAAATAGCTTATTATGATGGTACAGATAATGCTATGGCTTGTGTGGATATATCTACACAAGAAATGGGGAAATTAAACTTACAGAATAAAGTTGCTGCTCATTTTTTTGATGCCACAAAATTGGATCAATGGAAGAAAAAGCATGACATGATTATCACTACCTGGTTCACCGCGGGGAATTTTTATCCCGATGATTTCTCATTTGATCACTATAAAGATTCGGGTAAAAGATTGGATCTCATAACCAATCAAAAGTTCTCTTCGATATTCCAAAATGCCTATGAACTTTTAAATGCGGGAGGCGAAATTGTTCTTGGGGCCTGTTATATTGATAACGATGCAACAAGGAAAAAACAGGAAGAATCCTATTTGAAAATGGGAATGAATATTATTACCAGTCAGCACGACTCATTTACTGCTACCAAAGAAGGGTTTTGGTCTCAACGTTTTACGGAACAAAAACTCTATGATTATTTAAATTGTATAGAACCTGCCAAAATAAGTTTTAAAAAATTAGATAGCTATGAATATGCCATGCAGGTGCGTATAAAGAAATAAGTTTGAATATTTTATTATATTGGCTTACATAATAATAGGAGAATGTTGATAAAATAATTGCTTGTAGAAGAATAAAGCAAACTATTAATTCGCAGCATAACCTATTTTTGACGTTCAATTACTGCACAATTCAATTTATGGTAGATGTTATACTCGGCCTTCAATGGGGCGACGAAGGAAAAGGAAAGATTGTTGATTTTTTTGCCAAAGGATATGATGTAATAGCCCGGTTTCAGGGTGGCCCGAATGCAGGCCATACATTGTATGTGGGCGATAAAAAAGTAGTATTGCATCAGATTCCATCCGGCGTTTTTCATGAAGGAAAAATTAATTTAATTGGCAATGGAGTTGTTCTGGATCCAATTACATTGAAAAAAGAATGTGATGTGGTTTCATCTTTTGGTGTGGATTTGAAAAAAAACCTGTTCATTGCCGAAAGAACTCATTTGATTCTTCCAACTCACCGGGCTTTGGATAAAGCTTCCGAGCATGCAAAAGGAACAGAAAAAATTGGCTCTACATTAAAAGGAATTGGGCCAACTTATATGGATAAAACGGGAAGAAACGGTTTACGGGTTGGTGATTTGTTTGACAAAAATTTTATGGCACAATATGAAAAATTGAAATTGAAACATCAGTTTTTATTAAATGCCCTTACTTTTGATGAAGACATCTCCGCATCAGAAAAAGAGTTTTTTGAAGCAGTAGACTATTTAAAGACATTGAATATTGTAAATGGCGAATATTTTATTAATGGCCATATAAAAGCAGGAAAGAAAATATTGGCAGAAGGTGCGCAGGGTTCCATGTTGGATATTGATTTTGGAACCTTCCCCTTTGTTACTTCTTCAAATACTATATCTGCAGGTGTTTGTTCAGGTTTGGGCATCGCCCCACAGTATATTAAAGAGGTTATTGGTATTACGAAAGCATATTGTACACGGGTAGGAAGTGGTCCATTTCCAACTGAATTGGAAGATGAGACGGGAGAATTGCTTAGAAAAACGGGCAGTGAGTTTGGCGCCACTACAGGCCGGCCACGCAGATGTGGTTGGATTGACTTAGTTGCTTTGAACTTTGCTTGTATGATTAACGGGGTTACTCAAATTGTTATGACTAAGGCAGACATCTTGGATGCATTTGAGGATTTAAATGTTTGTACATCTTATGTTGTAGATGGAAGAGAAACGAATGAAATGCCATTTGAAATATCGAAAGCATTAATAGAACCGAAGTACAAAACATTTAAAGGTTGGAACAGAGACTGCACGGTATTGAAGACTGCTGATGAATTGCCAGAAAATATGCGGGATTATGTTGATTTTATCAACAAGTACCTGAATGTAGAAATTAAGTATATCTCAAATGGACCAGGAAGAGAACAGGTAATAAATTTATTTTTAAAATAAAGTGAAAAAAATTTGGCAAGTTTTAATCTTCTTCTAAATTTTACACAAATAATCTTATCCAAACCATTAAAGTAAAATCTGATATGGAACTAATCGCAACGGAGGAGACATTTTCTATAGATGAAATAATTTCATCTATTACAAATCAAGGAATTGAAGCGGATTGTATAAAAAAAGAAAATGCTTTTTGTTTAAATGAAAAACTAGTCGTTTCTGCAGCCAAGAAAAAGAAAGGGGAAGATGAAGATGAAGAAGACGATGATTTGGAAGATGATAACGATGATAAAAAAGACGACTGGGATGCGGTAGAAGAAGAGGACAACTGGGACCCGGATTTTGATGAGTTCGATGCGCCTAAATCAAAAGTAAAAAAAATAGGCAAAAAGAAGGAGGATGATGTTGAAGAAGAATTCAATTTTGAAGATGATCTAAAAGAGGATGATGATGACCTTTTTGCAGATGATGAAGAAGATGATTATTAATGCTTTTATAAATTCATTTTGAATCAATCATTGAGTACTGTCAGTACATTTCCCATTAGTGATTTTGAAATGGTAAAAATAAAAATGTTGATCTGGGCAAACCGGTTCAACATTTTTTGTTTTCTGGATAATCAACATTATGCAATGCTGCCACATTCCAAGGAATGTTTACTTGCAGCTGGTTCATCAGATATGTATGAGCCCCAAAAAGGGCAGGCATTGCTACATTTGCAGGATTGGCTTGATCATAAAAAAGGTTGGGTTTTTGGGCATCTTGGATACGATTTGAAAAATGAAATTGAATTGCTCAGTTCTAATAATCCCGATGCCATTCTTTTCCCAGACATATTTTTTTTCCGGCCAAAATTAGTGGTACAGCTCAATGATAAAGAAATCATCATTGAAAGCAGTGTAGATCCTGCATTAATTTTCAAGGAAATTCTATCAGAGGAAAATGAACAGCAGTATGGGAAAAAGGATATTGAAATAAAGTCGAGAATTGAAAAGAAAGAGTATGTGTCGATCATTAATAAATTGAAAGAGCATATTCGAAGAGGTGATTGTTACGAAATAAATTTCTGTATGGAGTTTTATAGCGAAAGTACTTCCATTGATCCGGTTCATGTGTATCAAAAACTGAGTCAGCATTCTCCGAATCCTTTTTCGGCATTTTATAAGCTGCAGGATAAATTTTTAATTTGTGCAAGCCCGGAACGGTATCTTAAAAAAGAAGGAAGCAAAATTTTATCGCAACCTATAAAAGGAACTGCTGTTAGGCAAATTAATAATGAAGCTGCAGATCGTATAAACAAATCAGCTCTACAACAAAGTGCAAAAGAAAAAGCTGAAAACGTAATGATAGTTGATCTGGTAAGAAATGATCTTTCAAAAATTTGTGTAGCAGGAACTGTACAGGTAGACGAACTATTTGGAGTTTATTCTTTTCCGCAGGTTCATCAAATGATTTCTACAATTAGTGGGGAATTGGAAAAAAACATTTCGTTTTCAGAAATTATCAGAGCCACATTCCCGATGGGCTCCATGACCGGGGCACCCAAAAAAAGAGTAATGGAGTTGATAGAAAAGTATGAAAAAACGAAACGGGGCATTTTTTCAGGCGCAGTAGGATATATAAACCCGGAGGGGGACTTTGATTTCAATGTTGTAATCCGGAGTATCATGTATAATCAATCAGCAGAATATCTGTCTTATCAAGCCGGTTCTGGTATTACCTTTCAATGCAATGCAGAAGATGAATGGGAGGAGTGTCTGTCAAAAGTAGCTACAATAAAAAAGCTGTTGACAGAATAATCAACAGCTTTTTTTATAAAAATATAGTGATCTACTTCGTATAAATTTTTCTTGACTCAGTTAAAACAGACATCTCACTTACAGTACTGAAAATCAACTGGATCGACTCGTTTAAAATATGGTATTTATTAGCTTTAAAAAGCTCCATTTTGTCGGTAGATAAACTCAGGTCATAGGTTCCGCTATTGGCAATGTTTTTATCAAAATCAGGATTCAACTTATTAAACTCAATCAGATTCATCAAAATATATTTTGTAATAACCGTTGAATGGTATTTACCGCTGATTGCTTGTTTAACCAAATTTTCAGAAATGTTGTTTACTAAATCCAACTTTGCAGGATTAGCAGATCCATTTAAAACATAGTCTCTGGCTTCGTCTTTTGTCAGCATCACAATACTTCCCTGGCCTTCCATATAATAATGAGTGGCAATGAATTTCTTTACATGGTTTCTGCTTTCTGTTGGTAAATGGTATTGCAACTTCCAGAAATCAGTTGATCCACTTCTTCTAATAGCATTGTTTACATTTCCAGGTCCGCAATTATAAGCCGCTACAACCAATAGCCAATCATGATAAATGTCGAATAACTCGGTAAGGTAGGATGCAGCAGCATGTGTGCTTTTATAATAATTTGTTCTTTCATCTACATGTTTTCCAACTTTCAAGCCCATATTACGGGCAGTGGCCGGCATAAACTGCCAAGGTCCTTTTGCTCCAGCCCTGGAAACTGCATTTGATTTTAAATGAGATTCTATAACAGCTAGATATTTCAACTCTTTAGGTATACCATGTTGAGAAAGGATGACATCCATCATTTCAAAATAAGGTTTTGCCCAATCTTTCATTTTTTCTAAAAGGCTATTATTCTTTTGAATGTAAGCTTCAACAAAAGATGCAGAATTATAATTGAGACGTACCGTATTCCCATTGTATGCAGCAGTAGAATTCGTAAACAGATTCTTAAATGATTTTTTAGGATCATTCAAAATATCATCTGATGATACAGCAGTCTTTGAAATTATGGTGTTGTTGGATAATGAGTCAGAAAGATCAATTTTTTTCAATTCCTGTTGTGGATTCTGCTGAACCTCAGCTGCTTGTACGAAAGAAAAGAAAATGCCACAAAGGCTCAACAATAATAGTTTTTTTACCATAACCAGATTTTAAATAACACAATTGCAATCAGCTAAACAAAAATTTAATCAATCGCTTTTCCATCTACAACTACTAATTGTTGCATCGTTTGATGCGCAAATCGAAGCAAAGCTAGCTCATTAAACCGGTTCGACATAATTTGTAGGCCAAAGGGCATGCCGTTTGAGTGCTTATAAAGTGGAATGGAAATGGCAGGAATTCCTATTAGATTTGCCATAACGGTGTAAATATCGGCCAGATACATAGAAACTGGGTCTTCTGTTTTTTCAGCAATTTTAAATGCTGTTGTAGGAGAGTTGGGCATTAAAATAAAATCGAAGTCGTTGAAAATCAATGATAATTTTTCGGAAAGTAAATTTCTTATCTGTTGTGCTTTGGTAAAATATGCATCATAATATCCGGTACTTAGTACAAAAGTTCCAAGCATAATCCGTCGTTTAACTTCCTTACCAAATCCTTCCGATCGGGTGTTTTTATAAAAATCTGTTAAATCAAGTTGATCTGATTTTGACCGATAACCATATTTCACACCATCATAGCGGGAAAGATTAGAAGAAGCTTCGGCTGTAGTAAGCACATAGTAGGTTGAAACCAGATAATCCATCAGTTCAAATTGAACTGGTTGAACGGAATGGCCATCTGCTATTAATTGATCGATACTCTGTAAAATCTGATCTCTTATTTCAGTATCAAGGCTTGGGTGAAAGAGTGCATCTTCAAAATAAGTAATTCGGTATTTCTGAATTTTATCAATGTCAAGTTTGGAACTATATATTTCTGGTTCTTTCTGAGTTACAGTACTATCATAATCATCTGGACCAGCTATTACTTCAAGAACCAGGGAAACATCGGGAATATTTGAAGCAAGAATTCCAATTTGATCGAAGGATGAAGCATAGGCAATTAATCCATGTCTTGATATAAGGCCATAAGTAGGTTTAAAACCGACAATGCCACAAAAGTCTGCAGGTTGTCGTACGGAGCCTCCGGTATCGCTTCCTAAGGCAACCATACATAGACCTGCTTGAACAGCAACGGCTGATCCACCGGAAGAACCACCCGGAACCCTGGTTTCATCCAATGAATTTAAAACGTTACCGTACGATGAATTTTCATTGGTTGAACCCATTGCAAATTCATCGCAATTTAAGTTGCCAATTATAATGGCTCCTTCTTCAAGTAATCTTTCAACAGCGGTGGACGAAAACAGGGATGTAAATCCTCTTAATATTTTGGAAGCGGCTGATACCTGATGATCTTTATAGCAAATAACATCTTTGATACCAATAACTACCGCATGTAATTTGCCTAAGGGTTTGCCTTGTTTTTGAATTAAATCGAGTTGAGAAGCTCTGTCTAATGCTTCTTGTGCATATACTTCTACAAACGCATTCAGGTGTTTTTTTTCTTCAATTTTTTGAAGGTAAAATTGGACGGTCTGTACACAGGATACCGTTCCATTCATCAGTTTATCATGATAATCATGAATGGTTGAAGGTTCAAACAAAAGCTAGATTTTTTTTGAATATTTGCAGAAATATAGAAAAACTTAACCTTGAGAAGATTCTGAATTACGATCTTTTTCATTCGCACTATCTTCAATCTCTTTCTTAACGTTGTTTTTTGCGTCATTAAATTCACGGATTCCTTTTCCAAGTCCTCTCATCAATTCCGGAATTTTTTTACCACCAAATAACAGCAGTACAATTACCAATATCAGTATAATTTCCTGAGGTCCCAAATTCATAACAAATAGTTTACGATAATATTAAAAAACAAAGGTAGGGCAATTTACATGTAATTAAGGCAGGCCAAATAATCTTTCGAATAACAATAAAAAAAGGAAACCATTGGTTTCCTTTTTTTATTTGAGTAAAAATCAAAATTATTTTGTAGAAGCAACATGTGCTCTTCTTTTTTCTTTAATTCTTGCACTTTTACCACTACGCTCACGTTGGTAGTACAATTTTGCACGACGTACACGTCCTGCTTTATTAACCACAATAGAGTCGATATGTGGAGATAGCAAAGGGAAAAGTCTTTCTACACCGATACTATCAGAAATTTTACGTACTGTAAAAGTAACGGTACTTCCGGATCCCTGAAGTTTGATTACATCACCCTTGAATGACTGTATTCTTTCTTTAGCTCCTTCAACAATTTTGTAGTTCACTGTAATGTTATCTCCAGCTTTAAACTTCGGATGTTTATTCTTTATGGATAACTGTTCGTGGACAAAATCTATAGCGTTCATGTCTTAAAATTTAAGGACGGCAAAGGTAATAGAAAAATTCTTAATTACGTTTGTCGATTGATATTTTTTTAAAATTCATATTAAATTCCTTCTTTAAATAGAAGAAAATCTTTTTATCGGGCAACGTTAACAGCTCTTTTTTCCCGTATTACGGTCACTTTTATTTGTCCGGGGAAAGTCATTTCATTTTGAATTTTCTGCGCAATTTCAAAAGAAAGAGTTTCAGACTCAGCATCCGTTACTTTATCAGCTTCTACAATGACTCTCAATTCCCTTCCGGCCTGAATAGCATATGCTTTCTCAACTCCATTATATGATTGAGCCAGATTTTCAAGATCCTTGATACGTTGAAGATATTGTTGCATGATCTCTCTACGGGCTCCAGGACGGGCACCACTGATTGCATCACATGCCTGGATAATAGGGGAAATTACATATTGCATTTCCATTTCATCGTGATGCGCACCAATGGCATTTACAACAGCCGGATTTTCACCATATTTCTCAGCCAATTTAGCTCCTAACAAGGCATGGCTTAATTCAGTCTCGTCATCTGGTACTTTACCTATATCATGCAGTAAACCGGCTCTTTTTGCCAATTTTACATTTAATCCAAGTTCTGCTGCCATAATTCCACAAAGGTTGGCTACCTCGCGGCTATGCATTAATAAATTCTGTCCATAAGAAGATCGGAATCGCATTTTTCCTACAAGCCTAACAAGTTCTTTATGTAAACCATGAACACCTAATTCAATAACGGTTCTTTCTCCAATTTCCATAATCTGGTCTTCCAGCTGTCGGCGGGTTTTTTCTACAACTTCTTCAATACGAGCCGGATGAATTCGTCCATCGGTGACTAATTTTTGTAAACTTAAACGGGCAATTTCTCTTCTTAACGGATCATAAGATGATAAAATGATGGCTTCCGGGGTATCATCAACTATTAAATCTACACCGGTTGCTGCTTCAATAGCACGAATATTTCTACCTTCCCGCCCAATTATTTGTCCTTTAATTTCATCACTTTCCAGATGGAATACAGTAATTGTGTTTTCGATGGCTTGCTCAGCTCCTGTGCGTTGGATTGTTTGTATAATAATTTTACGGGCTTCTTTATTGGCATTTAGTTTTGCCTCTTCAATTATTTCTTTTTGTATAGAAATTGCTTGTGATTCTGCTTCGTGTTTCAAGCTTTCAATTAACTGGTTCTTTGCTTCATCAGCCGTCAATCCGGCTATTTTTTCTAGTCTGCGTATATGTTCTTCCTGGTGTTTTTCAAGCTCGGTTCTTTTTATATTTACCAGATCAATTTGTTTATTCAGATTGGTTTTTATCGTATCATTTTCTTTAATCTGTTTTTCAAGCTGTTCCGTCTTCTGATTAATAGTCAATTCTTTCTGACGGGCACGATTTTCCAAATCGCTGAGTTTTCGATTCCGCTCATTAAGTTCACGGTCATTGTCCGACTTTAGTTGAACAAAATGCTCTTTTGCTTCAAGGAGTTTTTCTTTTTTTAACGACTCTGCGGATGATTTGGCTTCAGTCAAAATAAATTTTGATCTTTCTTCTGCATCTTCTATTTGTCGTTTCGTGTTTTTGGCAAAAACTAGTTTACCCGCTATAACTCCTATGACAGAGGCAGATAATCCTATTATGATGAATAAAATATTTTGATCCATGAATTTTCATTTTAAGTTGAACCATAGTTCTATGGTATTTCGTTTGTTTCACTCTTTGCACTTTTCAGTACTAAAGTAGCGAAGATACAAAACGGTGCTATTTGTTATGACAAAATCATTTTAGGCCTCTTTTTAAGAATTACAAGTATAAACTAGTAATTAAGTTTTTGAAAAAGAGTGCTTCAACAAATGCTATGTAAATGTTTATCGAGTAGTTTTTCTAAGGAAATTAACTTGTCTGTCAGGTTTTCTTTCTCCACTTCTAATGACATACTTGTATTTTGTTCGGTTGCAAACCATACTAAAACCATGGCGATATAGTCCTGAATATCTTTACCTGCAAACTGAGACCTGAATTCCAGGATTTTATCATTGATGATCTTAATTGTTTTTCTGACCACTTCTTCATCCTTCGGTTGAATTTTGATTCGGTACGATCTGTCACCTATAACAATATTAATCGGAATTAATTTATCCATAAATAGTTTAATAAATCAAATGTATTTATTATTTTGCAACCAGTTAGAACAGTTTTAATAAATTGTCTCTGATAAAATTCAAACCCTAAAAAAACTATTATGACTACTTTTGCAAAAGTTAGAACCGCAATCTTTATTGATACGGTTTATTTGGAATTTCCTGAAAATAAAACATCTTATTTCAAAGCAATCCTCAAAGATGATACGGGAAGTATCTGTAAAGTCCTTGAAACGATGTTATCCATCAACCATCAAAAATTTTCCTGGGAAGGATTAAATGATTTGCCCTATGGAAAATATACAATGGAACTTTACAATGCTGGCAATGAAATGCAATTAAATATGATTAAAAGAGTTTGATTCTATCTGCTTAACAAAGCAATACATTGATCTATATCCCGAAGATATGTGTTAATCTTTTTTTCAAATTCCTTTTTGTCTTTTTCATTCATTTCGCCTGTACTAAGTTTTAATATTTGTAGCTTTTGATTAAGGTCTTCTACAAGCTTTGTTTGTAGTTGCTCTTTTTTTTGCTGATTTTCTAAATCTTCTTTTAATTGCTTATTCTCTTTTTGCAATGCTGATAGCTGCTTTCCTAAAAGCTGCATTTTTTCCTGTATCCGAAGAAATTGTTGTTCGATTCCTGTCATGAGATAAATTTATTTCCGAATTTCAGCATTCAGTTCTTTTCCCAGCGAAACCATAATCGTATTCATCCATCCATCAATTTCTACATCTGTCAATGTTTTTTCGGTATCCTGAAAAGTAAAGTTTACCGCCATTGATTTTTTATCTTTTCCAAGTTTATCACTTTCGAAGATATCAAAGAGACTTAGATTCTGCAATTTGTTCAGCTTGTTTTTATATACAGCTTTTTCAATTTTATCAAATGACAGATCTTTTGAAACAACGATTGCCAGATCTCTTTGCACAACCGGGAATTTCGGAATTTCGCTGAAAATTATCTTATGGTCTTTGCTCAAAACAAAAATGGAGTCGAGGTTCAGATTGGCAAATAAAACCGGTTGTTTAATGTCAAACATCGAAGTTTTTTTTGAACTGACAATACCTATTTGCCCAACCTCTTTACCATTTACCTTACAAAAAAGACCCGTTTCTAATTTTTCATTACTGAAAGATTCAAAGTTGGCTGTTAACCCATAAAGTTTAAGAATATTATTTACAAAACCTTTCAATAAATAGATATCCTGTATGGTTTCTTTTGTACGCCAACCTGCTTCATGAGCTGCCCCGGTGAGGTATAAGCTAATCAAACTGTTTTCTGTATAAGTGCTGTTGTCAACTCTTTCGTAAGTATTGCCAAATTCAAAAAGCCGGCAATTATTATTTTTTCGATTGATATTATAGGACAAGACTTCTAATCCGGTTTCAATCATCGATGGTCGAAGAATATTCAATTCGGTACTCAGATTATTTAAAAGGCTAACTGAATTTTTTAATTCTTCTTCGGAATAATAAGCCGAATTCGTAATTGAATTGGTGACAATTTCATTAAACCCTGATCCTACAAGGTAGTTTGCCAGTTTTTCTTTTAATGCGTTTTGATTTGCATTGATTTCTGTTGATGGGGTAATATGAATACTTTCCGGGATCTCGATATTGTCGAGTCCGTCAATACGTAAGATCTCCTCAACAATATCTGCCGGCAAACTGATATCAGGTTTGTGATATGGAACTAAAACCATTATCTCATCCTGACCATCCCGTGTAATTTCAAAACCAAGATTCTGTAAAATGTTTTTCACCGAATCTTGATGGTAATTTTTTCCACTTAGTTTTTTCAGGTAATGATGTTTCAAAATCACCTGCGTTTTTTCTTTGGGATCCGGGTAAATATCTATGATGTCGGATGAAATTTCACCTGCACAAATTTCTTTGATAAGTAAGGCGGCTCTTTTCAAAATAGAAACAGTGCCGGAAATGTCAATTCCTTTTTCAAACCGGCTAGCCGCATCGGTTCTTAATCCATGCCGGAAAGAAGTTTTGCGGATATCAACCGGATTGAACCAGGCACTTTCCAAAAAAATATTTTTAGTATTTTCTGATACGCCAGATTGTAAACCACCAAAAACACCGGCAATGCACATCGGTGTTTCTGCATTGCAAATCATCAGATCATCGGCATGCAACTTTCGTTGTTTATCATCCAGTGTAATAAAAGAAGTTCCTTCTGCAAGATTTTTTACAATCACTTTGTTCCCGGTAATTGCATCGGCATCAAAAGCATGTAATGGTTGACCCGTTTCGTGCTGAATGAAATTGGTGATGTCTACAATATTATTGATAGGACGGATGCCAATAGATTTTAATTTTTGTTGCAACCATTTAGGCGATTCTGCAACCGTAATATTTGAAATACTAATTCCAGAGTATCGCTGACAGGCAGTTTTATTTTCTATTTCAACCTGTATTGTCAAGGTTTTAGAATCTGGTTTGAAATTGTTTAATACCGGATATATTGGTTTGATTTCTTTTTTATCGTGATGACTTAAATATGCGCATACATCACGGGCATTTCCCCAATGACTCATGGCGTCCATTCTATTTGGTGTTAACCCAATTTCAAAAACCCAATCTTCATAGGGTTGAAAATAGTCTACAGCCGTACTGCCAATAATAACATCATTTGGTAAAACTAAAATGCCGGCATGTGAACTTCCTAAACCTATTTCATCTTCGGCACAGATCATCCCATGACTTTCTTCTCCACGTATTTTTGCCAGTTTCATGGTCAGTGGTTCGCCATTTCCCGGATAGATGGTAGTGCCTATTCCTGCAACAATTACTTTTTGTCCAACGGCCACATTAGGAGCTCCGCAAACAATGGATAATGGTTCTCCATTTCCAGTATTTACCTTGGTTAAGGACAGCTTATCTGCATTCGGATGTTTTTGTACTTCCAACACTTCTCCAACTATCAATCCTTTGAGACTATTTTTTATTTCTTCAAATTTTTCCAGTTTCTCAACTTCAAGACCAATTGAGGTTAAAATCCGGCTTAATCTTTCCGGTTCTATTTTTACAGGTAAATACTCACTGAGCCATTTATAGGAAATATTCATAATTCTTTTTTCTTATTGCTGCGGGCAAAGATAAAGGAAAGGGTAAAAGGGAAGTTCTTTCTGAAATGTATTAAGTAATAATATCATTTTATATGTCTTAATAACTAGTAAAAACAAGCTGGATTTGATGTTTTTAGTATAAATAAATGAATAGATAATCAGTAAATCTCCTTTTTGTGGCATTAAATAATACAACTATACAAGTATGTAAATATAATTTTTTGAAATGCAGGCCTATAAAGGATTTTAAAATATATTGACTTTTCAATTAAATCATCTAAGGTAAAAGGGGGCTGTGTTTGAGAATAAAATTAAAATTGTAAAAAAGACTAAAAATGCACAAAACCCCATACTGTAGATAATATATAATCACCAAAAATTAAGACCAAAATATTTATGCACAGCACTGGATTTTTTTATATGAGGAATTGGGTAAAAACTTTATTAAATTGTGGAAGAGGCTTCAAATCCTGTGAATAACATAAAAATGATGTGTATAAGCCTGTTAATAAGCAGGGAGTAAATATCGGCACTAAAAAATTTTTTTCTAAGAGGGTTATCACTATATATTCGTCCATAGACTTTAAAACATCGAAATCGGACAAAGCTGAAAGAAATTAAATGTTTTTTATTTATAGTAAAATCCTTTCTCAAATATTCAAAACCAATAACTAAAACTAATTAACGGCATTATTTAATTTCAATGGATCTTACTAACCTAAACCGAGACAGAAAAACAAGAAGAAAGGCATCTCCCGACTTAAGTACGATGGTGTATGGCAAGGTTCCACCGCAAGCGAGGGATCTGGAAGAGGCTGTATTGGGTGCTATCATGCTGGAGAAAAATGCATTTGATACCATCATTGAAATATTAAAACCGGAATGTTTTTATACCGATGCGCATGAACATATTTTCAGAGCCATGCAAAGTCTGGCAAACAAAAGCCAGCCAATAGATATTTTAACTGTTGTTGAAGAATTACGGTTAATGGAATTATTGGATATCGTTGGCGGACCTTATTACGTTACCAAACTAACCAACACGGTTGTTTCCTCGGCAAATATTTTAGCACACGCCAGAATCATTTTACAAAAATTTATTCAACGTGAGCTGATACGCATCAGTGGCGAAATTATCGGTGATGCATACGAAGACAGTACAGATGTATTTGATTTATTGGATGATGCCGAATCAAAACTGTTTCAAATAACCAATACGCATCTTCGTAAAAATTTTGATTCCATCGATTCAATCCTGGTAAAAACGTATCAGCGAATTGAAGACCTGCGTCATCGCAATGAAGATATTAGCGGTGTTCCGTCAGGTTTTGCGTCCTTAGATAAAATTACTTATGGCTGGCAGAATTCAGACTTGATTATTCTGGCGGCAAGACCATCTGTAGGTAAAACGGCTTTGGCCCTGAACCTGGCACGCAATGCAGCTTTGCATCCAACCAAACCGGCAGGTGTGGCTTTCTTTTCTTTAGAGATGAGTGCCGGACAATTGGTTCAACGTATTCTATCAGCCGAAAGTGAAATATGGCTGGAAAAAATTGCCCGTGGTAAAATGGAAGATCATGAAATGAAACAATTATATGCCCGTGGTATTCAACGATTGGCTCAGGCGCCTTTATTTATCGATGATACGGCAGCATTGAACATTTTTGAGCTTAGAGCAAAATGCCGGAGATTAAAAAACAAACACGATATCGGTATGATCATCATCGACTATCTGCAGTTGATGAGTGGATCTAGTGATAATAAAAATAGTAACAGGGAGCAGGAGATCAGTAATATTTCCAGAAACCTGAAAGGATTGGCAAAAGAATTGAATGTGCCGATTATAGCACTTTCGCAGTTGAGCAGAGAAGTAGAAAAAAGAAAAGAAGGAAACCGGATTCCTCAGTTAAGTGATTTGAGAGAATCAGGTGCCATTGAGCAGGATGCGGATATGGTGATGTTCCTTTACCGGCCCGATTATTACGACATTCATTCAAACGAAATGGGGGAAAGTACAAAAGGCGAAACGTTTGTTCGTATAGCGAAACATCGTAACGGTACATTAGACACCGTGAAACTGAAGGGGTTATTGCATATCCAAAAATTCATTGACGATGATGGGCAGGACTTTATGGGTGGGGGATTGCCAATGCCGGGAAATTGGACACCGGTTAAGGATGATGACAGTCCTAAATTATACATACAGGCCGGAAGCAAAATGAATGATCTGCCGGAAGATGATCATGATGCACCTTTCTAAAACAATTTAAGGGTTTAAAAAATCGAAAATTTAGGAATAGGCCATTTAATTTTATAGTTCTGTTTTGCAGAACTTTTTTATTTTTCTTAAATATGTCAACTCCCTTTTTTTATATTGCTGAATATCGTAGTTCTGATAAAATAATCCAGCTCGATGAAGACACCTCACGGCATGTGGTAAGTGTTTTACGTATGACAATTGGCGAACAGATTTTATTGACGGATGGGAAAGGAAGTATGTTAACTGCAGAAATAACGGATGGTCACAGAAAGCGATGTTTAGTAACCGTTATAGAAGAAAAATTCAAAAAAAAAGAAGCACGAAAAATAACGATTGCCATTTCATTACTTAAAAATGCAAACCGTTTTGAATGGTTTATCGAAAAAGCAACCGAGATCGGAATCTCAGAAATCATCCCGTTGATTTGTGAAAGAACAGAAAAACAAAAATTCCGTTTCGAAAGGATGCAAGGAATTTGTATCAGCGCCATGCTGCAGAGTCAGCAGGTATGGTTGCCCGTTCTTCAAGAACCTGTTTCTTTTAAAAAAGCAGTTGAAGAATCAACTCATCAGCAAAAATTTATTGCCCATTGTATGGATGATGCCAAAAGAAATTTAGCTGACATGGTGAATGAGTCCCTGGTTTCTAAAATTATTTTAATTGGGCCCGAAGGAGATTTTACGACGGATGAAATTAATTTGGCTTTGCAAAATCATTTCAGCGCTGTAACACTTGGCCAAACAAGGTTACGAACCGAAACCGCCGGCATTGTGGCGGCAGCATTATTAAAAACTACTGTTTAAATCAGTTTAAGATCTGTTGCAGATTTTAGCAAAAGCTGGGTACTGGTCACACTAAATTTCTGCATTAAATGTTTCCGGTGCGTTTCAATAGTGTACGGGCTTAAAAATAATTTTTCGGCAATTTGAGGGCCATTCAGGCCTTGGTGTAATAATTGTAAAATTTCTTTTTCCCTGCGGGTTAATAAAGGGGTGTTTTCTAAAGCCTGGTTAACAGAATTATACTGTTCTAATATTTTTTGATTGGCTGCCTTACTTAAAAATAAATTGCCGGCTAATACTTCATGTATGGCGCTGATCAATTCATCCCTTTCCATATTTTTTAACAGGTAACCATTACCACCCCTCGAAAGCAGTTGTGTAATAATTCCTGCCTCGTTAGTGGAAGTAAGGCCGATAATTTTTGAATCTTTATTGGTTTTTCTGATCAGTGAACAGAGTTCAAGCCCATCCATATCAGGTAAATTAATATCGAGTAAAATTATATCAGGTACATTGCTGTCTAAGAAATCCATTGCTTCTTTTGCAGATTTGCAGATACCTGAAATTTGCAGGTGGGCTTCATCACGTAGCATGGTGGCAATACCATCGCCTACCAGCGGGTGATCATCTATAATGAGAATTGAAATCATAACATGGCTTATCTACTGGTATGAAAATACAAAATGAATTGGAACTTTCAGCCTATTGTTCGTTTATCAAAAAATCCATCATGATGGTTGTACCAATTTCCTTTTGAGAATCAATTGATATTTTTCCATTTAAATAATTTACACGGCTCTGTACCGAGTTAAGCCCTGCATGATTTTTTTCATCTGTTTCCTGTAAATTAAATCCGCTGCCATTATCTTCCACGGTAATGCTCAGGCGGTTTCCCTCCCGGTTAAACTGAATGATGGCTTCTTTGGCATTGGCATGTTTGATGATATTATTAAGCAGTTCCTGGATGATGCGGAAAAGCATTATTTCTGTTGAGGCATTTAACCGCTTTTCCATATTGTATGCCTGTAAAGCAACCTGCAGTAATTTGCCTGCACTAATACTGTTACAAAGTTCTTTGGTGGCATGCACCAATCCCAGTTTCAACAGTACTTCGGGCATCATGTTGTGAGCAATGCGGCGAACTTCTACAGCAGCAGTATCCACCAGGTCGTAACTTTTTTGAAACAATTCATTTTGCTCAAGGTTTTTTTCTTCATGCTTCAATGTGCTTAACTGCATTTTTATTGTGGAGAACAAGCCACCAAGTCCATCATGCAGGTCTTTAGCTATCCTTGTTCGTTCTGTTTCCTGTCCGTTCACCATGGATTGTAAGGAAACTACTTGTTGTTGTTTTTCAAGAAA
>JAYWEL010000175.1:0-8956 GCA_043779285.1 Chitinophagaceae bacterium
GGTAATATTGCATAAGTTGGATTGTCTTTTGAGTATTGCCAACCCGGATTATTTGCCAGTTTATATCTTCTTTCCAGCTCCAGAATCTCCTTGGTATTCATCATATCAAAATTTGATGCATTAGGAGCTTGTGTAAATCCAAACTGGCTGCTGTACTTAAAGTTAGTAGGGCCGGCTTTACCTTTTTTAGACGTTAAAACGATAACACCCGTACCACCTCTTGCACCATATAATGCTGCAGCACCGGCATCTTTTAAAATTGTAATAGACTCAAAATCATTTGCGTTAATGGTCTGCATATCGAATGCAGGCAGTGGTACACCATCCAATACATATAATGGTTGTGCACCGGCACCCTGAATAGACTGAACCCCTCTTATTGTTATGACTGCACTTGATCCGGGTTGACCTGAACCTGAATTGACCAAAACACCCGGAGATCTTCCTTGCAGTGTTTGGTCGAAAGCACCAACCGGCACCATTTCAAACGCTTTTGCTGAAATGACCGTTGCTGCTCCGGTAAACTGAGATTTTTTCTCCCGGCTATAACCGGTAATAATCACTTCCTCTAAAGCCTTCTCAGCCGACTTCATTGCCAAACTAATATTCGTTGCTGTTCCAATTGATCTTTCCTCTGCAGTTAACCCAATAGAAGAAAACACCAAAATTTTGGCATTTGCAGGAACTGAAAGAGAATAAGAACCGGTTGAAGAAGTCGTTGTACCAGTTGCGGTACCCTTAATGATAACAGTAACATTTGAAATAGGATCTCCTTTCTCATCGGTTACTTTACCAGTAATGGTTTTTTGTGCCAGCAATTGTCCTACAAAGAACAAAGAGGCAAAACTTAGTAATAGCAATTTTCTCATTTGCGTGTGTTTTGTGTTAAATAAAATGATGCACTTAGTTTTTTAGCGAGGCGCAATATACTGAAGAAAAGAGATACAAATGTTAAATAATGCTGCATCAAAAAAAAGTTTTAAGCGTTATTTAATTTATACAAAACCTATAAAATAAACCTACTCATGTAAATAGGTTTAAATAGAATTACTTACACATTAGTTTATAAAAAACTATAATTTTTTTATTATAAAAGCAATTGTATTATGAAATATATTTTTAGCTATTTAATAAATGAAGCTGCCAGGGGCAAGCCCACTGGGTATCTTAGAAAAGCCTCTACTGATTTGAATATACTTTTTCGTACTCATTTACCCTACCTTGATCTTCTATATATTTTTTGATCACTTCTTCTGTTCCATGTTGCCCAACTGTATTGATGTAGTACCCACTTGACCAAATATGACCGCCCCACAACATTGATTTAACCTCTGGGTGTAGGCTAAAAATTTCCCTGCCCGTTATGCTTTTCAATACGCTTACTATTTCTGATGGACTCATTCGAGGTATCACTTGTATCAAAAAATGAACATGATCTGCATCTGTTCCAATCTCGATAAACTCAATCTCATATTTCACTGTAATCTCAAAACATATCAACAGTAAGCTCTTTGTCACTTCTTCCGAAAATATCTTTCTCCGATATTTTGCAGGACAAACTAAATGATACAACAGAACACTTACATTATGGGATTTTGAAATATTCTCTGCCATATCCCAAATATCTTATTTTCTTTGCGTACAGGAAGCCCAGGGGCAAGCCCCTGGGAATTCTTATCGATTAAAAAGTCCAAAACAAAATTCCCGGATACCTGAGGCAACCGGGAAATTCTTAAAAACTGTCAACTTATTTCAGAACTACTCACAAATAAAATTAGTACCCAGGATTTTGAGTTATAATATTCTTACTTGTTAAAGTTTCTCTCTCTGGTATTGGCCATAAAGCTCTCCAATTTGATGCAGATGTCATACCAGGTAAGTTAATGAATGTATTATATCTTCTCATGTCAAATTTACGATGACCTTCATGAGCAAACTCAATTCTTCTTTCTCTTTCAATAGCAGTTACCAAATCAGCTGGAGATAATGCTGTAGTATTAGGAAGGCCTGCTCTTGTTCTTACTACATTTAAATCTGCCTGAGCACCAGTGATATCAGGAATAGCTTTCCTAGCTCTTGCTTCAGCACGAATTAAATATAATTCAGAAAGTCTTACTAATGTTACATGATCATCTCCGGGCACTCTTGTATATTTAAGCGTTTTATTAAGAGGAGTTGTTGTAGTTCGATTGGTAGTTAAACGCAAGTCGCCTGCTTCATGTGCGGCACCAAATGAAGCTAAAGATGTAATCTCATTTCTGCCACCACTCGGTGTTGGATAATAGAAGAATGCGATACCGTTTGTATTGTTAATATCAAACTGTAATTCCCAAATACTTTCAGGTTTTTGGTTTTTTATCAACCAAAGATTTGCATAGCTGGCACCTGCAACTAAACCGCCATTTGGTGAAGCACTGAATGGATTTAAAACTGCAGTAGCCAATGTTTCTGCAGAAGTCCAGTTTTCCCTATATAATTCTAATCTTGCTTTAATACTATTGGCAACACTAATATTAGCTCTGCCATTAGCTGAAATAGTTGGTAAATTTGCAATTGCAAAATCCAAATCAGATACGATCTGAGTATAAATTTCGGCTTCTGTTTTCCTTGCCTGAGGAGCAGCATCAGCCGGAGTAAGTGTAGGCTTAGTGAATAAAGGAACACCTAGACCTCCGGATTTATTGTACCCCGTAGTTGAACCACCAAATCCACGAATTAAATCAAAATAAAATAACCCTCTTAAAAATCTGGCTTCAGCAACTGCCTGATTAACATTAAAGGCAGGATCTATTATCCCTGGGGCAGATGCAATGATATTATTAGCCCGATTAATAGCATTAAAAAGAGTACTCCAAATATTTGTAATCTCGGCATTATCAGCCAACAAAGCACGATTTGAAAACTGAGCAAATGAAGGGAAAGTACCGGTATGTAGTAAAATATCTGTTTCTAAGTCGCCGAGAGCCCAAAAACGAAGTCCATAATAGTTTCCGCTTTGCAATGAGCTATAACAGCCTAATAAACCAGCTTCCACACCTTGTCTTGTTGTGTAGGCTGTTGCTGCGTCTAAAGAAGATTGAGGTTGTTGATCCAATATTTTTGTACATGAGCTTATACCTAAACTCAGTGCAAAAATTGGTAATAATAGTTTTTTCATTTTTATATAATTAGATAAATGAATACGTTAATTAAAAAATAATATTTATCCCAGCTGTAAGTGTTCGTGGCTGAGGAAATGTTAAGAAGTCTGTACCAGGAGCTGTATTCGTTACACTGAAAGTACTTACTTCCGGGTCTAAACCTGAATAGTTGGTGAAAGTATAAAGATTTTGACCTTGTATGAATAATTTGGCACTTCCCATTCTCCATTTCTTTGTTATAGATTCCGGAATATTATAGGCAAGTGTTAAGTTTTTGATACGTGCGAAAGATCCGTCTTCCAACCATCTATCGGAGTTCCTTCTATTATTAGGTTGATCACCAAATTGTGCCCTTGGAATATTGGTTTTTGTATTTGTCGGTGTCCATCTGTTTCTCACAGTTGCAGCTTGTCCAAACACACTATTCATTCCTTCTGAAAATGCTCTCGAATGATTCCAAATATCATTTCCATAAACAAATTGAACAAAAACACTTAAGTCAAATCCTTTATAAGATAAATTGTTTGTTAAACCACCATAAAACTTAGGTAAAGCATTTCCAAAAACTTCCTGATCAGTTGCCGTAATAGCATTGTCTTTATTTAAGTCTCTGAATTGAATATCACCAGGACGATTAGCTGTAGAATTAAAAGGAGCGGCAGCAATTTCAGCCTGAGTTTGAAATAACCCCACCACTCTGTATCCTCTGAAAGAACCTAATGGCTTTCCTGCCTCAACCCAACTTGCAAAACCAGCTGCAAATGGAGCACCTGCAAGCTTTGTAACCATATTCTCCTGGAAAGAAATATTAAAATCTGTTGTCCAGTTAAAAGAAGATTTTTTAACGTTTACTGTACTTAAGGTAAATTCAATTCCTTTATTTTCCAATGAACCAATATTTTCGCTTATTGATGTAAAACCTGAACTGGCAACTAATGGACGACTTAACAATAGGTCGTTAGTATTACGTTTGAACAATTCAACGGTTAAGTTAATTCTGTTATTTAACAAGCCCAAATCCATTGCCAGATTAACTTGCTCTGTAGCTTCCCATCCCAAATCAGGGTTTCCTAATTGAGTAGGAGAGAAACCAGCATTTGTTATATAGTTTGCACCAACTCCAATAAGAGCTCTTGAAGCAAAAAGGCCAAATGCTGCATTACCTGCCTTACCCCAGCTTCCTCTCAATTTTAATTCAGAAATTGGCTTAATGCCTCTCATAAATCCTTCTTCAGAAATTCTCCATGCCGCTGAAATGGAAGGGAAAGTACCCCAACGTCTATTAGCTCCAAAGTTAGATGCACCGTCTCTTCTAACGCTTCCACTTACAATATATTTTGAATTATACGCATAGTTAAATCTTCCTACATAACCAAGAATACCTTGAGAAGACCCATCAGAAGTAGCTTCTTTTTTTACAGATCCACCCGATAAGCGAATGATGTTGTTACCAGGAAAATTCTCTGCTCTTGCAAACAATGATTCAAATTTAAAAAGTTGGTAAGAAGCAACTGCAGTGGCAGAAATATTATGTTTATTAAATGATTTATTATACGCTAATATATTTTCATTGATTAAGTTCGTTGACTGATTATATGCTTCTACAGCAAATCCTTTTACACCAGCACCACTATTTGTAGTTGTAGGCTTAAACTGATGCTCATTAAAACCAATATAATCTACCCCGCCACGTGATGTAAATGTTAAGTTTGGAGTAATTTTATAATCTCCGGAAACATTAATCAAAATACGGTTATTCTTAACTTTATTATATGGCTCTAAAGCTGCTGCTAATGGATTTTCAACAGAAGCATTCGGATCTTTTCCATAAGTGCCATTTGCATTATAGGCAGGAATGTGAGGCCCCATCAATAACGCTGCACTTAATACACCATTAATATTATTGTCATTTTCAATACGGGTACTGATTGACCTGCTCAATGCAATATTTGTAGAAATTTTAATTTTTGAACTAAGGTTATTATCCATGTTCATTCTTACATTAAATCGTTCAAACTCAGATCCTTTAATGATCCCTTCCTGTTGGAAATAATTTGCAGATGTAAAAAACTTTGTTCTTTCATTTCCACCCTGAACAGAAATATCATGATTTTGTACTACTGCAGTTTGAAATACTAAATCCTGCCAATTCGTATTTGGATAAGAGCTTGGAGTTCCACCCAAACTTGGCAATCCAGCAGCAGCAGCAGTAAGTGGTGTAACTCTATTAGCAAGTCCTTCTTGAATTAAAGCAACATACTCTGGACCGGTCAAAGGCTCAATTTGCTTGACAACTTTTGATTGACCCATGTAAGTCGAATAATTGATTTTAGCTTTTTGATTTGCTCCTCTTTTAGTTGTAATTAATACAACACCGTTAGCAGCTCTCGATCCATAAATAGCAACAGCAGCAGCATCTTTTAAAATTTCAAAAGATTCAATTTCATTCGGGTTGATATCGGCCAAAGCATTCAGAGTCTGGTTACCTACCCCAATTTGAGAAAAACTACCTGTAGTGATTGGAATACCATCAATTACATATAAAGGCTGGCTACCTCCAGAAATAGATCCAATACCTCTAACATTCACATTTATTGAAGATCCTGGTGTGCCAGAACTTTGAGTAACATTAACTCCTGCAACTCTACCTTGCAATGCCTGATCAGGTCCTATTAGTGGAATATTCTTTATCTGAGAAGCTTTAATAGAAGAAACAGAACCTGTCAATTCTTTTTTCTTCTGAGTTCCATAACCTACTACTACAACTTCGGTTAAACTTGCATCTTCCTGTTTTAAAGAAACATTGAAAAACGTGTTTGATCCAATTGCAACTTCAGTTGTTAGCATGTTTACAGATGAAAAAACCAAGGTTTTACTGGCATCTGAAACTGAAATTGAAAAAGACCCATCTTCTTTGGAAGTAGTTCCAACTGTTGAGCCTTTAACTGTAACTGTAACTGTAACATTTGAAAGGGGATCTCCCTTTTCATCAACAACCTTACCGGTTATGGTTTTTTGTGCCAGCAATTGTCCTACAAAGAACAAAGAGGCTAAACTTAGTAATAGCAATTTTCTCATTTGCGTGTGTTTTGTGTTAAATAAAATGATGCACTTTGTTTTTAGCGAGGCGCAATATAAGTATGAAAGAGTTACAAATGTTAAATAATGCTGCTCCAAAAAAAAGTTTTAAGCGTTATTTAATTTATACAAAACCTATAAAATAAACCTACTCCTATAAATAGGTTTATATAGAACTATATATACATTATTATATGTAATAATATTTTTTTTCTATAATAATATCAATTGTAATTATATTAGAATTAGATACACTTTATACAAGCTCGTAAATAATCGATGCTCCTTGGCCTACTCCAACACACATCGTTGCCAATCCATATGTAGATCCCTGCCTTTTCATTTCGTGAAGCAATGTAGCAGAAATACGGATGCCACTGCATCCCAGCGGATGCCCAATGGCAATGGAGCCCCCATTTACATTTACGATTGACCTATCTAAACCTAAATCGATTATACATGCTAGTGATTGAGATGCGAAGGCTTCATTCAATTCTATTAATTCAATATCTGCAATTTGTAACCCAGCCCTTTGCAACGCTTTTTTTGTTGCGGGTACCGGACCTATTCCCATGATGGATGGATCGACACCTGCTACTGCCATGGATCTGATTTTAGCTAGTGGAGTCAAGCCATATTTTTTCAACGCATCTTCACTCACTAATAACATGGCTGCGGCACCATCATTGATGCCGGATGAATTACCAGCCGTTACTGTACCATCTTTAGCAAATGCGGGTTTTAAAGAAGCTAATTTTTCAATTGAACTTTCACGTGGATGCTCATCCGCTTCAAAAAATACGTTTTCCTTTTTATTTATGGGTACTTCTATTCCTACAATCTCCTCTTTCCATTTCCCCTCTTTTAATGCCTTGGCATACTTTTGTTGCGAATGTATTGCAAATTCATCTTGTTGTTCCCTGCTGATTTCCCATTGCCTGGCAACATTCTCCGCCGTTTCACCCATACCAAATGGATAATAGATTTCCGCTAATTTTTTGTTTACAAAACGCCACCCCAATGTGGTATCAAATACTTCGGGAGTTCGCCCAAATGCCTCACTTGATTTAGCCATCACGAAAGGTGCTCTGGTCATACTTTCTACTCCACAGGCAATGATCATTTCGGCATCGCCACAGCTAATTTGCCTGGCAGCATCCATGATAGCTTGTAAGCCTGAAGCACATAATCGATTTACCGTATTGCCGCCAACAGTAACCGGTAATCCGGCAAGCAGAGCAGCCATTCGAGCCACGTTTCGGTTATCTTCCCCAGCTTGATTTGCAGCACCGGCAATCACCTCTTCAATGTAATTTGTATCAACAGTTGGGTTTCTGTTAATTAAAGATTTTATGGTATGTGCCAACATATCATCCGGCCTTATCATACTTAAAGAGCCGCCATATTTACCAACAGCTGTTCTAACTACATCCACTACATATACTGTTCTCATAAATTAATTTTTTATTATTTGTCTTTTACAAATGAATGAATAACTCTACGAAATCAGCACTGAATCGAACATGAGTTATAAATACATGATCACAAATATAAACTCCTTAAATACTATTCGGCATATCATTGCATATCTTTGCCGGCTAATGATGAAAGAAGCAAAGAATATAAGGCACCTGAGTTTACCGGAAATTGAAACTTATTTTGAAAAACTGGGCGAAAAAAAATTCAGGGCGAAACAGGTTTACGAATGGCTTTGGTTAAAACATGCACATTCGTTCGAAGCCATGACCAACTTAAGTAAAGAGCTGCGCCAAACATTGAATGAAGAGTTTGTCATTACTCCACTTAAAATAGATGCTGTTCAAAACAGTGAAGACGGCACTATTAAAACCCGTTTCAAAACCTTTGATGGACATTATATTGAAGGCGTTTTAATTCCTACCGAAAAAAGAAATACGGTTTGTGTTTCATCCCAAATTGGTTGTTCCTTAAGTTGCAAATTTTGTGCAACGGGTTATATGGACCGCAAACGAAATTTAACTTTTGATGAAATTGTGGACCAGGTTGTTTTGATAAATCAACAGTGTGAAAAAACGTTTAACAGAAAAATTACCAATATCGTTTTCATGGGTATGGGCGAACCATTGATGAATTACCGGCATGTATTAAAATCCATTGAACGAATCTCCTCTTCGGATGGAATGGGCATGAGTCCGAAAAGAATTACCGTTTCTACGGCTGGCGTTGCAAAACAAATCAGACAATTGGGAGACGACAAAGTAAAGTTCAAGTTGGCTCTGTCTTTGCATGCAGCAACCGACAGAAAAAGGCATGAAATCATGCCGATTAATGACAGTAATGATATTCAATCTTTGGTGGATGCATTGAATCATTTTTATAAACAAACCAAAAACGAAATCACGTTCGAATATATTTTGTTCAATGATTTCAATGACAGCATTGAAGATGCAGAAGACCTGATAAAATTATATCGGAAAGTGCCCGCCGATTTAGTGAACCTGATAGAATACAACCCGATTGATAATGCCCGCTACCGTAAACCGGATGATGATAAAGTGGAAGCATTTATGAGCCATCTGAGCAAAAACCGGGTTAATGCCCGCTTAAGAAAAAGCCGTGGAAAAGATATTGATGCTGCCTGTGGCCAATTAGCCAATAAAAAATAATACCATCTTGATTTACTAAATAGTCCAACGCCCGCCTGACCGGACGGGCAGGGACTATGTGTAAATCTTAGATGGTATTATACCGCAGAAAAG
>JAYWEL010000176.1:0-8952 GCA_043779285.1 Chitinophagaceae bacterium
TCAGGGCAGAAAGTGCCACCACAAACATCCTGTTGCGCAGAGAGAACTGTATGAGTTTATTTAGCATTAAATACTTTTTCAGTTTTTAATCGATAATCCGAAGAGGGATAGTTAACCGTAATTTCTCCCAACTAATTTCTATGTGACCGGAATTATTTTCTTTTGGCTTTAGCTGATACATCAATCTCTCCTGAACCCCATTAACAATTTCTGGTTTAATTGAAATCCTTACCAGATCGTCATTGGCACTGTATTCATCTGCCAAATGCTGTTCCCAGTTCTTGTTTATGGCAACAATCCATTCTTCCTTTCCGGGGAAAGTGAACAATGCATATTTCCCCGCCTCAATTTTTTTATTTCCAATACTGAAACTTTTATCTACCGTAATGGCTGTGGCCATATGAGCACCGGTAACCCATACCTGATCGAATGGTATGAGTCCGCCCCAAATCACCCTTCCCCTTACTGCGGGTGAATGATACAGCACTTTTACATTCGCATTGCCTATCATACTGCTTGCAAATGCCTTCAAACTTTTCTTAACAGTGTCGATATCTGTTGAAGCAGTCGGATTGATAGTGATTCCTTCATCTACAACTTCTTTTGCATCTGCTATAGGTACAAGTTCTGCTACTGGTTGCATTTTGGGTGTACAGGCAGCATAAGCAAGTAAACAGATTAACCCGAAGAATTTAAAATTTCTTGACATCATAATTTATTTATTAATGAGCTACATGCTCTGCAGATTTTGTACCAGTTGATCCCTCCTTCACATTCAATACGAAATCGGTGGTATGAACTTTACCTTCGCTTTTAAACTGGATCCAACCCCTGTAAATTCCCGGCTTTTTAAACGTTGTGTGCAGGTCAAACTTATTGCCCTCAACATCCGGATGTACGTGCAGGTATTCCTTGTCTGTAAGACTAACTACTACCATATGTGCTTTGGCTCCCAGGTAATTTTCCAGTTTATTAACATCTACATCCTTACCATCTTTCATCACTTTACCACTGATATGCATTTGAGTTCCAGTTTCCAACACTCCTGATTCAGGCTTTAATGTAACAGAAAATTTATCAGATACCCCAGTAAGTTTATCCCCGCTATAAGTCACGGCAGTTTTAGTTGCACCTTTTACATTCAGGTTGATTTTTTCCACCTGGTGGCTTCCACCTGTTGGCAGATAATCGGCAAAAACGGTATAATCGCCACCAAAGGCTAAGCGGGTTTCGTTATGCCCTGCTCCGTCCGTATATGCATTATCTTTTCCCAGAACTTTAATCTTATAAGATCCGTCTGCATCAAATTGCGGATGAATATGTTCGAAATAACTCAGGTCGTTACTGACAATGATCAAATGTATTTTCTTCTCGTGCTGTACATCTAAAGCCACTGCTTCATCTTTTTTTCCTAAAACGATTGGCGTAAAAGAAAACATAGCCTCTTTACCAGCTTCAATGGATTCGGGAGCTGATGCAAATTTCATTTGATAAACAAACCCGTTATCTACTCCGTCGAAATGCTCCAGGTTCATTCCGCATACAGGACAACGACCTTCTGCCGGATAAGTTTTTCCTTTTTCGCAATTCATCGGGCAACGATAACTATGTGCATGTGCTGTTTCTGCATTTGCTGCTGTGCTCTCTTTTGTGTTAGCTGAATTATTACATGCTGTAAAAACCAATCCTGAACTAATTAATATAAAGGCGACTATTTTAAATACTGATTTCATGTGTTTCAATTTTTTATTTTATTATGAATGATTGTGACCTTCATGACCGGTTTTTTCAGCTTTCTTTTCTTCTACTTTCTTTAAATTCATTTTACATACAGGACATTTGCCTTCCTTATCGTAGGTTTTGTCTTTTTCACATTTCATCGGGCACTGATATTTTGTTGCAATGACTGCTTTCTTCTCTGCTTTTAAATGCATCCCACATTTTGGACAATCGCCGGCTTTGTCATATGTTTTTTCGCCTTCACATTTCATCGGACATTTATAAACCATTTCTGTTTTGTCTTTTTTCAATTCTGTTTTAGCTTTCTTTTTTTCTTTTGCTTTTGTTTCCTGGGCATTTAAGTCTGTAAAACTTAGTACGGCCAATACCATTGCTAGAAATAAAGGAATCTTTTTCATAATTTTTTGTTTTAAATATTAATGTTTGTGTGTTGCTTTTTTAGTAGATGAAATTGCTTTAAACATTCCAGAGGCTGTTTTTTTCCCAACCTGAAATGTAACAACCAAATTAGAAAATGCAATGACTTTCGCATCTGTTGTTACAAACCCATCTCCCGATGCGGTTAATGAAACAGTTTTAGTAGTTCCATCTTTAAACTGCATCAATAACTCTCCTTTTACGTCTTTCTCTTTTAAAGTTTTTGAATTCGCATCTAAAAGAAAAAATTGAATCTTTGCGTCCTTATTTACCATTTCAATATGGTATCCCCCAGATGCTGTTTCTACAGTTCCACCATGAGGTCCGGATGTGTGAGCATGTTCCTTTGAATTATGCTGAGCAAATGATTGCAGTGAAATAGCCATTGCAAAAATCAGCACTGAAATTGAAATAATTTTTTTCATATTAGGTAAGGGTATTTTTAATTTAATTTTTTATATGATGAATGTATTTTTTCAATTTTCCATCCATCCTTTGTTTTAATTAGAATTGCTGTGGCAACACCTTTGCTTTTCAATTCCTTCGGATCTTTTGCCAAAACAATGGTATAAAAATATGTTTCCGTGGTAAATGCATAATTTCCAACAACCTTTACTTCAACCTTATAGTCGCTGAATGTGAATGACTTGAATTCTTTTAATTCAGGTCCTAAATGATGTTGCAGATAATTACTGATTGTTCCTTCTACTTTAGACTGTTCAATAACTTTCGAGTTTTTAACAAACATGTTTACTATACCAATAGTGTCCAATTTTTCAATAGCCTGTTTATAGCTATTCAGGTGTTTTTTAACAGCTATCTCATCACTGGATTGAGCATATACAGACATCACCGAAATAAGCAGGAAAAGCATTAACGTTGTTTTTTTCATTTTTATTTTTTTTATTATTGATTTAAATACATCATTTTCATTTGATATACATTTTTGACTACGACTCGTTCCCCATCTTCTACTCCTTTAATAATGATCGAATTCCGGTCATTTGTTTCCGATTTCAATACAAAGCTGATACTGTAATGCTCTGCATTGTCTTTAATAAATACAACCGGCTTACCGTTTACTTCTGTAATAGCTTCATTGGGGATGATGACTTGTCTTACTGTATTTGACCCGGTCATTCGTACATTAATATTTTCGGCGATCTTGAAATTTCCTTTTGGATCAATAATTTCAAACAATACATTCTGTGATTGATTGCCGGCATTTACGGATTGCGCCGTGCTTATTAATTTTAATTTAAAAATGGATGAATCAATGTTTGAAACCGTAGTAAACGAATGAACTGTTTTTAATTTAGCGACATCTTTTGAATACAATTGCGCTTCAACAAATACTTTTTCGAGATTGGTGACTTCAAATAAAGTCTCGCCTCCGTTAACAACAGCACCGATTGCAAAATTGAAATTTCCAACCACACCACTCACGGGTGAAATCAATGATAAATATTTTGAACCGGCACTGTTTTTACCAGTATTATTTTCAAATAACTCTTTATTTCTTTTAGCACTTTCATACCGGGCCTTTGCTTCCGTGATATCTTTTTTTGCTGCAATATCTTCAATCGCTTTCAATCGTTCGTATTGTGCTTTGGCAGCATCATATTCTGCCATAACATTATTTCTTTGAGATGTAATACTGATTTGCGTGGCTGCATCAATCTGCTGTTCTACAATGGCAACAACCTGTCCTTTTGAAACCCGTTGCCCGGGTGTAACTCTTAAAGATGTTATTTTACCTGTTTGCGGCGACTGTATGACTGCCTTACCTTCCGGTGCTGCAATGACAGTACCCAACATAATAGATGATTCATTAAAATCAGATGTACCGATTTTTTCCGTCAGGATATTAAATAAAAACTGTGTTTCTTTTTCTACAGAAAACATATTGGAAACAGATCCAGAACCCGTACCCGGCTCAACATGACCTTCATGTGCAATAGCGTTGTAAGTGCCTTTTACCGGCAACAAACAATACAGCAAAATCAAGGCTGCACCTATTTTATGATTTCTTTTTTTCATGATAAAAAACATGATTATTAATCCCAGCAGTAAACTAATTAAACCAATAAACCAGTTACTACTATACCAATGCGTGTGAGCCACAATGGCAACCTCATTTACCAATTCTTTACCCGGTTCTATTTCATTCAACTGAAATAGATCGGGGCCGAATGGACCGTTAACAGATACTACCAGGTTATATTTCAGGTTCTCCGGAAAAATACCTTTGATTTCGAAAACTCCTTTTTCTATTTTATTTACAAGCAGTGCTATGGAAGAATTTCCGGCAACTTTAACTGAAACCGTTAAAGAATCCAATGGTTCATTGGTTGAATAGTTACTGATAAAAAGTTTCAGAACAGATTCTGTTCCGGGTTTATAATAGCCATACTTTATAAGCAGTTCATATTTTTCAGAATATGTTTCGCTGGTATGTGTAGTAGAAGAAGTTTTTACTTTAGAAGCGGCCTCGCCATGATCATCTCCACCATGTGCCATCACAATTGTGGGAATTAGCAATAAAAATAGGATCAGTTGTTTCATAATTTACCCGTTAAGAAATGAATTGTAATGATGTTGATGTTTATATTATTAATCGTTTCCAGATATTTCAATTTTGTTTGCCAGGACGAACCAATATTTCTGAGATAATTGATGTAATCTGTTTCTCCGCTTTCAAAAAATCGTTTGGCTGTATTGATGATCTCCATTGATTTCGGTAAACCGGTTTTCTGAAAATAATTGTAAGATTGTAGATTTACTTTCAACTCCTTGTTTACATTCATCATTTCGCTGTTCAACTGCTGCCTGAACCCTTCTGATTTAAGAACTGATACATCCTTTTCAATTTTAGCTGCCTGAATGCCGGACTTATATTGCCAGAACCATAATGGAATGGTCAACCCGGCACGAAACCTCAAACGTGTTGGCGTAGTTCTTTCACCTTGGTTAAAATAGCCAAAAGCAAGTCCGGGCAAAGCTTTGCTCTTTTGCAGTTCCAGATTTTTCTGAGAAGCGATGATCTCCTGATTTAATATTCCTACAGAAGGATTTTGCTCAAAAGAAAGACTATCAGTTATAGAAATCAATCCGTCAGGCAGTAGCATTATCGTTAATGGCTGCAATTGAAAGAATTCTTCTGTTCCAGTCCAATACTGTAATTGTGCTTTCAAATTTTCGCCTGCTATAACAGACTGCTCATATTGATTATGCAAATCGCCATATTCATTTTCGGTATATGTTTTTTGCAGGTAGTCTATTTGTCCGGCTTCATATTGTCTTTGAGCGGCAACCTGCAATTTTCCGAAAACACTATCCTGCAAATGCAATTCATTTACTAAAGCTTCGTTATACTGTGCAGCCAAATAAAGCATTCTTATCTGGTAAGACAACTCGGATGCTGATCGAAGTTTTTCTTTTTCTGCAATTACAACCTGTTGTTTCTGCAATTGTACCTGTTTACCATAAACCGTAGGAAATTCCATGGACTGGGTAAAAAATCCGGTATAAAACTTACCGGTAGGGCTTTCCCAGAAAAATTCCGGATTGGGCAGATTGACAGAGGCTTTTATCAATTTCTTTTGCTGCAAAACCAATTGGTCAGCAGCCGAGATGTTCTTACTGAACTTTGTTGCTTTTTCAACGGCTTCCTCTACCGTTAAAGTTTTTTGAGAAAAGCAGACATTAGCTATCAGCAATAAAATAAATGGTATGGCATATTTAAAAAGCATGTTCATAATTTTTTAAGATACGTTTCCAATTCTTTCAAATCCGGATCAATGGCTATTATTTTTCCTGAATTATCTAAAAGATAAGAAGCTGGCAATTTCTCTATTTCCCATTGTTGTGCCGTTGCTGAATACCACCCTCCTTTGGAAATAACCTGGGGCCAGTTTATTTTATCTTTTAAAATAGCTTTCGCCCAACTACGTTCTGTATCATCCAACGAAACTGCAAAAATTTCAAATCCTTTGTTTTTATACCTCGGATATATTTTATTTAACGCTTTATTTGAAACCCGGCATGGCCCACACCAGGAAGCCCAGAAGTCAACAAGGACCACTTTCCCTTTTAATGATGACAAACGTACTGTATCTCCTTCTATGCCAGGCAAAGCAATCTCAAAAGCTTGTTGCTGCATTTTAAGTTGCGATTTTGCTAAAATAGAAAAGCAACATATAAAACTAATAAGAAGAAGAAGAATTTTCATTTCGTTTTCTTGAATTGATAATTAATGAAATTGCACAAAACATCAACCCGAATAAATGGTTCATGTGCATCAATCAAAAAATAGTATCAAATCAGAAAAACGCAGTTTTGCAGATAGATATCCTGCAAACAGATCAATGGTGGAGAATGATACAAATAGCTATCAGTAGTGACAAATATTGAATAGTCAATTGCAATAAAATCAGATACTTCTATAACCGGAGGAGAAAGTTTTTCGAAAGAAAAAGATAATGATGTTGACTTATAGTTGTCAACCAACTTAACCAACTTTACATCATCGCGGCAACATCCATTCGATTCGGATGTATGCATGCCACATTTACTGCATTCATCAGTTTGAACAGTATAGAATTTTACCGAGTCATAACGGTCCATACAGAAATGATAATTAACCATGATTCCACAGCTTACTGCGAAATAAATTATCAATGTTATGGATGCTAAAAAAAATTTCATGAACGACACAAAGATAAGCTCATTCGTTATTAATTATGAAATTAACCATTTAAACGTTTGAAAACATCTGGAAATTGTCAGTTAGTTAACAAAGCTCCACCAAATACCCAAACGGAAAAGCATTCCGGGAAGCGGATAACCGGGAACAGAAAAATTGTTATTGGTAAATTTAAATCCATCCGCAAAATTGATTGTATTCAAATTTTCAACGCGGATAAAGGATTTAAAACTCCTGATTCTGAAATGTAAGAATGCGGAAACATCTGGCGTTGGATTACTCACTCTGGAAGAATCCTGGTAAAAAAATTGTCCTAAAACGGGTGAATAATTATCGGCTTTATAAGCCAAATGATACCTCGCTTCCAACCCTGTTGAAATATCCAGGTTTTTGAAAAATACGCCTTCAAAAGCAATTCGATTTCTTGTAAATAGCAATGGCACATTAATCGGTGAATTTCCGGCTTTTTGCTGCAGGTAAACATCAGCGTACCATCGCCAATGCTTTGAAATTGGAATAATTTTCTGAACAGATATCTGGATTAAATTAATCAATGCCGACTCTTGCTTTAACTTATAAAAATCCTGCAAGTAGGTATAATTGCTCAACAGATAATAATGACCGCCAATTTTTATTTTATATTTTGGCTGATAGATCTCCCCATAAATATGCGTTGTATTTTCTTTTACAAAACTTTTTGCAGCATCCAGAAAAAAACTGCTTTTCTGGTTAAAAATAAATGAAGGGGTACGGTTTACATTCTCGAAACCAAGGACTGCATAGGCTGTTGACTTCTTTCCTATTAATCTTTTCAAACGCAAGCTGGCATAATAATCGCCCGAATTATTCCCTGTTGCATAAAGTTCTCCTGATAAATCCATATCCCATTTCTGGTTCCGGGTTTTGTTTCGGTAATTTACATGTAAGGAAATATTAAAAAAAGATACCGATGCAGAATCAAACTCTCCTTTTAGATTCTGTACAGTGGCACCCAGCTTTATATATTGATACAGATTTTTAGGATCGGGAAACTGATAAATTGAAAAATCATTTTTCAATTCTTTCCAACGGTCATTTAAGTTGACCGTATCAGAAGTCCCGCTGATATTGATTTTGTAGAAATCTTTGTAATAACTGCCAGCCTGAAAATCAATAAAACGATGATCATAGGTGTGGTAATCGATGGTATGTTCAAACCGCAAACGTGGATAAAACAATGGAATACTTACTGTATCAATTTTAAGAGAATCTTTTTTTCCAAAATCATATTGTTGTCTCATCAAGAAAGAAACATCTTTATAAAAATTTCCGGTTTTTATTTTTGCACTAAAAAAATCTCTACCAAAAGCATCGTCGCCGCCAATCTTGGTAGGGATGCTGAATCGTTTTTCATAAACCGGATCAGCCAGATAGTCCTGATCTGTTTTGATTCCCCCGTTTTCTGATGATTGAAGATTATTGGAAAGCATCATAAAAAAATTATTATACCGGAGATTTTTGGATTGATACCAACTGGATACCTGGTAATTATTATGATTGGTTTGCTGGTTTTTGAAAATGCCGGGAGAATTAATAAACCGGTATTTAAAAAACATATTCCAGTTTGGTTTAACATTTTGTGTATGTAACACTTCAATCAATTGTTCTGTTCTTGATCCAATTAAATAAACCAATTCGGTATAAGGCCTGGTGGTATTCAGAAACCACACATTTTCAGCCTTCCCTTTATATATGTCAAATGCATGTTGCCCCTGATTCCATCCAGGTTTCATGATGGGTGAAAACAAAATGGAACGGGAAGCATTACCCAGGTTTCCCAATGAAACATTGGTAGCGGGTACCGGAAAACGAGTAGTAAAATCAATAATGGAAGAATCGATATTTAAATGAAACGGAATTTCGAGAAAACGATACCAAATAGTAATAGAATCCTCCGAATAATTTCTTTTTTTCAGAGAATCTAATTTCCCTGATCCAAGACTTTGATTTCCCATATTACCAATTTGAGAAAAGCTTTGGTTACTAATTCCAGATCTGCGTATCGACTCTTGGGCATGAACAATATTACATGATAAGCACCATGCTATAAC
>JAYWEL010000177.1:0-8939 GCA_043779285.1 Chitinophagaceae bacterium
GCCTGGATGCTGAAAGCCCAATTGCAGGAAAAGAAAGGCGATGTACCTGGATCTTTATTATCGCTGAAAAATGCTTATACACTTGCTCCTTTCGATGTGCAACTTACGTATGAACTTGCTTTTAAATATGCACAAAGTAAAAACCCGAAAGCAATTACATTGGCTGACTCATTAATCAGGTTGGATGCATCAGCCTCGCATGCCGAACCATATTATTTTAAAGGCGTGTATTATTATAACAATAACGAAAAAGCCAAAGCTCTGCAATTTTTCAGCGAAGCCATTTTACACAATCATAATTTCCTGGATGCCCACCTGGAAAAAGGCCGGATTTTATTTGAACAAAAAAAATATACCGATGCATTATCCGTTTTTCAACTGGCCACCCAGGTTTCCATAACCTTTGCTGACGGCTATTATTGGCTGGGCAAATGCCAGGAAGCCTTGAAACTGAAACAGGAAGCCAAACAAAATTATAACCGTGCGTTTGGGCTGGATAAAACCTTAACGGAAGCCAAAGAAGCGGCTGACAAAATCAACTAAGAACAAAATGACAGAATAACAATCTTATCATTATTAGTCATTCAAAAAATTGCATAGAAACCCCTACAACTCTTATCTGTTAAAGTTTACCTTGAAAAACCTGTTTGTTTTAAAATCAGGAGTATTTACATAACATCCCACAATCAAATTGCTTTGAGGCGAAATAATACAAAAGTTGTTCCCCAGTCTGAGTAAAGCCTCCGGAATAGCGGGTATTTATATTTTGAACAATACCCGAAACTGGAGCAATAAGAAATACTGCTGAGATTTATTCGGTCAGCACGAACAATAGCTGATAGCACTAATGTCGATGAGAATATGTTAGTCAATCGGCATTTTGGCAATGCCTTGTAAGCATACCCTTTTTCTTTCGCCTATTCATTAGTTTTTGACTACCGATTTAATTGTCCATTTTTTCCCATCCCAAACACACAATAGATAAATGTCTGCTTGTAAACCACTTAAATTAATGGCAGCCTGATTTGTACCGTTATTATACTTCTGTTTTATTAATTTATCCGACTAAAATAAAAACACAAATTAGCAATGCATTGGTTGTTATTTACTGTTGCATTTCGATTTTTTATATATGTCAAACTTCTGTTCTTTCGTATATTCATATACCTGAACTGTTGTACCTTTTAAAAAGTAGCACTACAATATTTTATTCATGAAATGGAATTTTTCTAAATCAATTACAACTGGTTTTTTGGCAGGGCTACTGCTGCTTGTCATTTTATCTTTCTATACCTATCAAAGCTCCCGTAATTTTTACGATAGCCGGCTTTGGATAGCTCACACAGACGAAGTCATATTATGCGCAAAAAATATTCACCGCCTGAGTACTGAAATATCAAATGCATCCCGCGGATTTGTTATTACAGGGAATGATATTTTTCTTGATTCTTTCCCTGCTTTAAAAACCGATATTCAAAACGAGCTATTTACTTTTAAACAGTTAACCGCCGACAACCCGGTTCAACAACACAATTCCGCATACATTGACAGCTTAATTAGCCATCGGATTGATGTGGCCGAAAACATAAATGACCTCCGAAAATTCAAGTCATTTGATGACGCAAGGGAACTTGTTATCTCAGTGGGATTTCAGCTAAATACAAACATCAGTAATAAAATAATTGAGATAATCAATGAAGAAAACAGGCTGCTGGCTTTAGGAAATACGGAGCTGGATAAAAACTGGAATTCCTTTGTCCTTTTCTTTATCATATTAATGTTCATGATACTTGTTGTTCTCGCTGCTGTTTATTACATCATCATTAAAACCTGGAAGAAAAAAGAAGAATCCTCCCGGTTACTGGAGTCAAGAGAAGATTTGTTGAACAATATCATCAGCAATTCCGGGGCTGCTATTTATTTAGTAAACATCAATGGCCAGTTTCAATTAGCAAATACACAAGTAGAAGATATCTTGGGGATTTCAAAAGAAAATATTATTGGAAAAACTTATTTTGACTTGTTTCCCGATGAAGCAGCAAAGCAGTATACTCAGGATGACCGTGAAGTGATAAAAGAATTGAAAGTAAAAGAGTTTGTACAGCAATTAATGATTGGCAATGAACTGCATACTTTCTTATCCGTCAAGTTCCCCATTTTTGGCAGCGACAAAAAATTAGAATATATCGGCAACATTTCCACCGATATCACCAAACGTAAAAAAGCCGAAGAACAATTAATAGAATCCAAAGAACAACTGGAATTGGTAAATAAAGAACTGGAAGCCTTCTCTTATTCCGTATCGCATGACCTGCGGGCTCCGCTGCGTGCTATAATTGGCTATGCAAAAATACTGGAAGAAGATTTTGGCAACCTGTTGAATGCTGATGCACATGATGTGATGAAAACCATTACCGGCAGCGCCAAAAAAATGGGCCAGTTGATTGATGACCTGTTGGCGTTTTCAAGAACCGGCAGAAAAGAAATTAATAAGGCAGTAATTAATATGGATGAATTGCTGAATAATTCCAAACAGGAAGCGGAAGCAGCTTTTAATGATAAACCGGTTAAATGGACCATTGCCGTATTACCACCTGCCCTTGGCGATCTTGCTTTGATAAAACAGGTATGGGTGAATTTGCTTTCCAATGCCATTAAGTACAGTTTAAAAAATTCACTGCCACATATAGAAGTGGGTTCTTATAGTAAAGATGATAAAAGCATTGTTTATTTTGTAAAAGATAACGGGGTGGGGTTTGATATGAAATATGCCGATAAATTATTCCAGGTTTTTCAACGCCTGCACAGCAGCAGCGATTTTGAAGGAACAGGGATCGGGCTGGCCATCGTTGGAAAGATCATATCAAAACATGGCGGTAAAATATGGGCAGAGGCAGAACCGAATAACGGGGCTACATTCTTTTTCAGTTTGCCTGCCGGCCAGGCAGGTTTGCCGGCTTTGAATGAAGGTTAATAGTAAAAAAATACATAGCCACGAAGGCGCAAAGACACAAAGCAACACAAAGAATAATGCAAAGAAAAAATACTTAGCGTCTTGGTGTCTTTGTGGCAAAAATATTATAAACTTTAAAACATTTTTTATGGACCACAATCAGGTAGAAATATTACTGGTGGAAGACAACCCAACCGATGCCGCTCTAACCATCCGGGCTTTTAAAAAAGAAAACCTGGCCAATAACCTGCTGCATGTAAAAGATGGCGCTGATGCACTGGATTTTATTTTTGCAAAAGGGGCATATTCGGTAACCCGAAGCATCATGCATCAGCCCAATGTGATTTTACTCGATATCAACCTGCCGTTGGTGAATGGGATTGAAGTGCTGGAAAAAATAAAAGCCGATGAACGGACAAAAACAATTCCCGTAGTGATGTTAACTTCTTCCAATGAAGATCCTGATATTGCCCGCTGTTATGAGCTGGGTGCAAACAGTTATATTGTAAAGCCGGTGGATTTTCAACAGTTTGAAAAAGTCATCATCGATTTGGGTATTTATTGGAAATTGCTGAACAAGACAAAAACTTAATTTGTTATTATATAGAAACCGGATGAAAAATTTTATAAAAAATAATAAATGCCCGATAAATTAAAAATACTGATTCTGGAAGATGTGGCTGAAGATGCCGAAGTGGTAAAACGCCTGCTGAAAAAAGAAGGTATGCTATATGATTTTGCCATAGCAGGTGATAAACCATCCTACCTGCAGGTACTGCAAAATTTTAAACCCGATGTAATTCTTGCCGACCATACCCTGCCACAGTTTAACTCTGTAGAAGCATTGGAACTCATGCAGCAACAATTGCCCGGTACGGTTTTTATTTTAGTTACCGGCACGGTGAGTGAGGAGTTTGCAGCCACAATAATAAAAAAAGGAGCCGATGATTATATTTTAAAAGACAGGCTCACCCGGCTGCCCGACGCCATTGATGCAGCAATAAAACATAAACAGGACGAAAAAGAAAAAAAGAAGTCGCTGCAACAACTGAAAGAAAGTGAGGAGCGATTCAAGATTGTAGAACAAGCAGTCCATGATGGTCTTTGGGACTGGAACCTCATCACCCATGAAGCCTATCTTTCGCCGCGATGGAAAGAAATTATTGGTTACAGGGATGATGAGTTGCCGAATCATGATTCTTCTTTCTTCAATCTCATTCACCCGGACGATAAAGCAGCCGTAGCGGAAGCTGTACGGCAAAATCTTGAAGAGAAAGTACACTATGCAATTGAATTTCGTTTGCAGCATAAAGACGGCAGTTATCGCTGGGTGTTTTCACGGGGCGATGCCATAACAGACACAAACGGGCAACCCGTACGCATGGCAGGCTCCATGATGGATATTACTGAACAAAAAAAAGCAGAAGAATTAAAACAACAAAGTGAATTAAGAGCAAGCAAGGTTTTTGAATCGAATATGATTGGCTTAATTTATTTGGGTGTTAATGGAAATATTGTTGATGCCAATGATTTTTTCTTAAACATGGTTGGTTATACCAAACAAGAGCTTTTATCCGGAGAAATGAAGTGGAATGAAATGACCCCTACGGAATATGCCGAACAAGATTTAAAAGCAGTTGAACAAACAATGTTACATGGTTCTTGTACCCCTTACGAAAAAGAGTATATAAAAAAAGACGGTACCAGGTTTCCCATTTTAATTGGAGGGGCAAAAATTGATAACCATAAAGAAGTGAATGGGGTAGCGTTTGTGTTAGATATCACCGAACCCAAAAATACAGAGAAAGATTTACGGAATGCTCATCAGCGATTAACTAACCATCTTCATAACACTCCTTTAGCCATTATTGAATGGGATAAAAATTTTATCATTCAGAAATGGTCGCCTTGGGCAGAAAATATTTTTGGGTGGAGCGAAGCAGAAGTAGTGAATAAACATTTTAATGAATTAAATCTTGTTTTTGAAGAAGATGCCGGGGCTGTTGTCATCATTGCACAGGAAATGATGACAACAGCAGTTGACCAAAACAGCATCATTAACAGGAACATTACCAAAGCCGGCAAAGTAATTTATTGCCAGTGGTTCAATTCGGTGCTGAAAGATGAGAAGGGAAATGTGAATTCTATTTTGTCACTAATTCAGGACATTACGGAAAGCAAAAAGACAGATTTGATTCTTGCTGGTGAAAAAACGGTGATGGAAATGATAGCAACCGAAAAATCATTATCAAACATTTTGAGTACTATAGCCTTAAACTATGAATCCTATTCCACAAATGCAATTTGTTCCATCTTATTGTTAAATGAAGAAGGAACCCATATACGGCATGGTGCTGGCCCCAGTTTGCCCGATGCCTATAATAAAGGGATTGATGGTATACCAATCGGACCTGTTGCTGGTTCTTGCGGAACGGCTCTCTACAGAAAAGAAAGAGTTATTGTATCTGACATTGCCACCGATCCACTATGGGTAAACTATCGTGATTTTGCACTTGGTTTTGGATTGAAAGCTTGCTGGTCAACCCCAATTATTAATACCGAAGGTAAAGTGTATGGAACATTTGCCATTTATTACAAAGAATGCCGTACACCACTGGAAGAAGATTTAACATTAATTGACCGGGCTACCAACCAGGTAAAAATTATATTGAAACGTTACTACAACGAAGCCCTGATAAAAGCAAGCGAAGAAAAATTCCGTACACTGGTAGAGCAGGCATCAGATGCTATTTTTATTTATGATGCCGAAGGAAATTTTTTAGAGGCAAATAGCTATGGCTGCAAATTGTCTGGTTATACTAAAAATGAATTACTAAAACGAAAAGTGTACGGCATCATTGAAAAAGAGCACCTGAAAGAAACTCCACTCCAGTTTGAAGATGCAAAAAATGGGCTGACCATTATTAATGAAAGAAAATTTATTACTAAAGATGGCTGTATTATCGAAGTGGAACTAAGCTCTAAAATGTTGCCCGACGGACGTTTCCTGGGAATAGCCCGGGATATTACTGAACGAAAAAAAGCAGAAGAAGAAATTAGAAATGCAATTGAACGGTTTGAATTTATTGGCAAAGCCGCCAATGATGTGATTTGGGACTGGGATCTGCTGACCAATAGTGTATGGTGGAATGATAATTACTATAGTTTATATGGATACGAACACAGTTTAACTCTTCCTGATATTACTTCATGGACGAATGGCCTGCATCCGGATGACAGTAAGCGGGTATCGGATAAAATTCACAGAACAATTGATTCGGGTGAAAAAAACTGGTTCGATGAATACCGCTACCTGAAAAAAGATGGAAGCATAATATTTATCTATGACAGAGGTTTTGTTTTGCACGATGAATTGGAAAAACCCATCCGCATGGTTGGTTCTATGCAGGATATCACCGAACGCAAAAAAGCAGAAGAGAAAATTTTACAACTAAACCAGGAACTGGAACAACGGGTAAAAGACCGTACAACCGAATTGGAAAATGCAAATAAAGATTTGGAAGAAATAAATGATTTATTTGTTGGACGTGAAGCCCGTTTAATAGAGCTGAAACAAGAATTGACAGCTTTAAAAAATAAATTTCAACTATAGAGATAAACTTCTGCGGTTCTCTTTGAAAAACGCTGTGGCCATCTGCGATTGCCTGCTCGTCTTCGAATAGCCGCTATGGCAGAGTAGGGCCGGTAGTAAGTTGTAGTTTTATTTTTACAGCCAGGAATATGATTATTTTTATGAAAGCATGCAAATAGTCAGATAGTATGATTAATAAAATTCAAAATTAAGGAAGGATGTATTTATTGTTATCCATACTGGTTCAACTGTGTTTTGTTTCATTCCTCATAATACTCTTTTACCGCTTAAAACCAAAGTTTGGATTAGCCCCTTTATATATTTTATTAGGAACCAATCAATATTTCCAAACCATCCTGGCCTCATCATTCTATATCAATTTTTTTGGAGAACTATCCATCTCTCCCGGCAGTATTATTCTTTTCAGCTCCAGCCTTTTTGTAATTCTGTTTATTTATATTAAGGAGGGGGTTCGCAGTACACAGATACTAATTTTGGGTATAGTACTGGCAAATTTATCTGTAACTATTCTGGCATACATTACCAACCTGCAGGAAATTGTTATGCAGGATATGATTCATTTTTCCGGCACGGCCCCCGATTTTTTTAAAACCGATTTTCGGATATTTTTTGTTGGGACCATTACACTGGTAATCGATGCTTTTCTCATGGTTATATTATACCAGTTTCTGTTAAGCAAGGTAAGTTGGCTCAATTTATTTGCCCGGCTATTCATAACCTTGCTGATTGTGCTCAACTTCGATGCGGTCGTTTTTGCACTGGGCAGCTTTGGGGAAAGTCCCGATTTGTGGAATAAAATGGCAAGCCAGCTATTTGCTAAATCGGTGGCAGCATTGTTTTTTTCAACGGTTTTATTTCTCTACCTGCGTTATTTGGATACTGGCATTAAATCCAATAAGCTAAATGAAAAAACAGATAAGGAAGGTATTTTTTCCATACTTACATACAAGGGGAAATTCGAAAAATTGGTTTCGGAGAAAGCCATCAGCGAGGAGGAATTAAATAAAATAATTGCAGAAAAAACAAGTGAGCAGGAAAAAGCCCTGCGTAGGTTTAACATCCTTTCTTCGGCAAAAGAATTGAGAATTGATCAATTTTCGGTATCAGAACAAGCGAAAGAGTTTTTATTTAAAATCAGGGATGCCTTTGAAGTAGATGCCTGTACCATTCATCTTGTAAAAGGAGAAGAATTACAAATGCTTTCCAGTGTTGGAATAGAAGCAAATAATAAAGATTACTTTTTGAAATTCAACCTGGATTATCTAAATAAAATGACAAGTGATAAGCCCATTTATTTTTTAGAAGATACCAATACCAAGGCCGGTTTTTTCGATGGAATGTCCAATATCGATACAGATTTTAAATTCATTTCTCACGCCGGCATTGTGTTAACGTCGGGGGGTAAAAAAATGGGCTTGCTTAAATTGTTTTCAGTACATAACAAACGGATTTTTTCGCCACTAGAATTAGAGCATCTTCAGTTGGTTGCAAATCAGATAGCACATGCAATTGAAAGCAGCCAGCTATTTGAACAAAATGAAAAACATAAAGAAGTACTGGTTAAACAAATGATTGCCCGAAAAAATGCAGAACAGGCAATAATAGAAAAAGCCACACAATTGCAAACACTCAGTGATAATTTACCCGGCTCCGTAATGTACCAGGTGCTTCGAAAAGAAGATGGAACTATGACCTTTACTTATTTAAGCAAAAATGTAGTACAATTCACCGGCAAAACCCCTGAAGAAGTGATTCAAAACCCCGGATTATTGTATGGCATTATCCATGAAGAAGACGGGCCGTTGATTGCAGCAGCAGCAGATGTTTCTTTCCGGGATATGTCGGTATTTAATGTAGAAGTTCGCAGCAAAAATTTAGTGGGAGCACAAAAATGGGTGCATATCCGTTCCATTCCCCGCAGGCAGCAAGATGGCACTGTAATATGGGATGGAATCATGACCGACATTACCGAACGCAAAAGAGCAGAAGAAGAAATCAGTAAAGCAATTGAACGGTTTGAATTAATTGGCAAAGCCGCCAATGATGCAGTGTGGGAATGGGATTTGGAAACCAATGCTTTTTGGGGAAACGAAATTCATATGAATATGTATGGGTTGACAAGGGCTGATTCAGAACCGGGAGATGATGAATGGAAACGGCGATTACATACAGAAGACCGGGAACGAATGATTAAACTTATAGATGATACCCTTGCCTCAGATATAAATAGTTTCGATGCCGAATACCGGCTTTATACTGAAAACAAGGGATGGATAAATATATATAACCGGACTTATATTGAACGTAATGAAGCTGGCAAAGCCATCAGGATGCTTGGCAGTATGATGGACATTACCGAACGCAAAAAAACGG
>JAYWEL010000178.1:0-20767 GCA_043779285.1 Chitinophagaceae bacterium
ATTTTACCACCATCCAGCAAATGTGTTTCATATCCTTTGGCTGCATCAACTAATGCAGCTGCATTAAAATGTCGATAATGATGTTCGATAAACTGAGAAACCGGCCCTTTATTCATGTTGTAATTTTTAAAATATTTTTATTTTTCAAATCCGTATTGAAGAATAAGAGCCGCAAAATTACAGGAATAATAAAATAAACAACTTCTAAACTGATGGAAAGATCATTCAAGGCCCGACAAAGCTTTCACTCATTGATTTTTGACATATATAAATAATTTAAACTGCGAGAGTCTGGTTTCCAAATCATTCAACTATATTAGAAGCAAGCTAAACAAAGACTATTTTGAATTTATTGGCACATGCATATTTATCATTCAATAACCCGGAAGTATTAGTGGGCAATATGGTGAGTGATTATGTGAAGGGCAAAAAAAAATTCGACTACCCGACAGGCATACAAAACGGGATACATCTGCACCGATTGATTGATCAGTTTACAGATGCACATGTGATGACAAAAAGAGCTAAAAAAATTTTCAGCCCACATTATGGTTTATACAGCGGCGCATTTGTAGATATTTGCTATGATCATTTTCTGGCTATTGACGCAAACGAATTTACAGTAACAGACCTCCCCACTTTTACCAAACAATCCTATGCGCAAATTGAAAAATATCTTGAATGGCTCCCTCCAAAATTTGGGATGATGTTTCCCTATATGAAAAGAGATGACTGGCTGTTTAATTATCAATATACATGGGGAATTGAAAAAAGTTTTGGCGGGCTTGTCAGGCGAGCTGCGTACATGCATGAACATGAAACCGCTTTCCGTTTATTTGAGGCGAATTTCGATGAACTGCAAATATGTTATTCAAATTTTTTTTTCGAATTAAAAATTTTCTCCAAAAACCATTTTCTATTATTAACGGAAACCTAACCTGCTCTTTTATTTTTTTAACGTCAATTTGTTTTAAATAATATTTGAACGGTTCGGGTTTAAAAAACGAATCGTTTATTTTTGTTAACCATACAACATCCATAGAAGATGAAAAGCCTATTCACACTCCTTTCTTTAATTTTCTTTTCAATTTTAGTTTCTGCGCAATCGAATAATAAAATTCCAGTATTGGATAAATCCCCGATGGACATGTCTTATTATCCGGTAAATTATCCGGTTTTAAAAATTCAGGATAAAATTACCGAGCCCTTAATAGCAAGAATAATTTACAGCAGACCACAAAATGCCGAACGGAAAATTTTTGGTGAAATGGTACCATACAATACCGTTTGGCGCCTGGGAGCAAATGAAGCAACCGAGATTGAATTTTTTACTGACGTAAAAATTGCAGAGAAAAAAATCAACAAAGGCCGTTATACAATATATGCCATTGTAAACCCCGATAAATGGACCTTTATCATCAATACAGATACGGATAGTTGGGGTTCGTTTAAATATCAACCTTCAAAAGATATTCTGAGATTTGATGCCCCTGTGCAAAAAAATGCCGACATTGTAGAAAATCTTTCGATCTATTTCGACAAAACAAAAACAGGAATGCTCCTGGTAGTTAGTTGGGACAACTTGAGTGCCTCTTTACCAATAAACTTTTAAACATGCGAGAAACAGGGTTTTTATTTTTACAATTTTTATTTTTATTGTCCTGCAATGAATCAGTTAAATCCCCGGTTGCAGCATCAGATATAAAAGACAGTCCGATTATTAACCGATCAGAAAACATTGTCAATCCAAATTCCAATCTGGACCTTTCCCCAATGGACATGATTTATTTTCCAGAAGATTATCCGATTCAAAAAATGACCAAACATATTTCTGAACCTCCTATTGCCAGGGTAATTTATAGCCGGCCAAGAATTCAGGGCCGTAAAGTTTTTGGCGAATTATTGAAATATGACAGCCCTTGGAGATTGGGTGCCAATGAGTCTACAGAAATTGATTTATTCAGAGACGTCTATATTGAAGGGAATAAAGTTCCTGCCGGCAGATATATTTTATATTGTATCCCAAAAGAAAAAAGTTGGACAATTGTATTTAACAAAAATATTGATAGTTGGGGATTAAGAATGGATCAAAGTATGGACATTTTCCGGTTTGTTATCCCAATCATAGAAACAAATTATCAGGAAGAATATTTCACCATGCGGTTTGAAGCGAAGGATAAAGGGATGAACCTGCTTATCAGTTGGGATCATACCACAGCCCGATTGCCAATCAATTACCAATAAACAATTTTAAGTCCCCGTTCATAACGGGGTTTTTTATACCTTCAAAAGAAACGACTGGATTAACCTATCATGTGTGGAATAACAGGTATACTAAATATTAAGAATCATGTCAATGAAGAACACTCTTTTTTAAAAAGGAGAATTCAAAACATGACCGATGCCATAGAACACCGGGGACCGGATGCGGAAGGCATTTGGATTAATCCTGGCGGAAATATTTCATTAGGTCACCGCCGTCTTTCAATCATTGATTTAAGTGAAGCGGGAAATCAACCCATGCATTATTTAAACAGGTTTAGCATTGTATACAATGGAGAAATCTACAATTATCCAGAACTAAAAGAAGCACTGCAGAAAAAGAATTATCATTTCAAAAGCCAGTCAGATACCGAAGTAATTTTAGCTTCTTATGCATCATATGGCGAAGATTGTGTACATCATTTGGATGGCATGTTTGCCTTTGCTATCTGGGACGAACAGGAACAAAAATTATTTTGTGCCCGAGACCGTTTTGGCGAAAAGCCTTTTTACTATTTCTGCAACAACGACGAGTTTTTGTTTGCTTCAGAAATGAAAGCTTTGTGGGCCGCAGGCGTTGCAAAAACTACAAACCTCCAAATGTTGTTCAACTATATAACTATCGGATATGTTGACAATCCCAATCAGCCTGAAGAAACGTTTTATGAAGGCATCGAAAAACTGCCGCCTGCATGTACTCTACTATTTGTACCAGCAACTAACGAACTGACCATTGCGAAATATTGGGACCTGAATATAGAAAATGAAAACCTTATTATTTCTGACGAAGAAGCCATTGAACAATTTCAGGATCTTTTAAAACAATCGGTGACCAGAAGATACCGGTCAGATGTACCTGTAGGCACCAGTTTGAGTGGCGGATTGGACAGTTCTTCTATCATTGCTTTAAGCCATCTCATCAACTCTTCATCCAACTCACACAAGGCTTTCAGCAGTATTTTTCCGGGTTTTGAAAATGACGAATCGGTGCAATCAAAATTAGTTGCAGATAAATTTAAATTAGAACAATACACGACTACATCTTCAGCTACAGATTTAATATCGGGTTTTGAAAAACTAATGTTCCATCAGGAAGAACCCATTGGATCCGCCAGCGTATTTGCTCAATACCAGGTTTACCAAAAAGCAGCACAACAAAATGTAAAAGTAATATTGGATGGACAAGGTGCAGATGAAATACTTGGCGGCTATCACAAATACTATAAATGGTATTGGCAGGAGCTTTTCAGAAACAGAAAACTGATTGGCAGTGGCGAAATAAAAACAGCCAGATCGTTGGGCGTTATCGAAGAGTTTGGATTGAAAAATATTATGGCATCTCTTTTACCTGAGTTTGCCATCATGTTTTTAGAAAATCAATTTTTATTAAACGCCATCAGGCATCCCGATCTCAATAAAGACTTTGTTCGGCAAAACAGTAAAGAAGCATACTATACCTCACCTACTATTTTCAAATTAAAAGGCATATTGTATTTCAACACCTGTACTCATGGACTGGAAGAGTTATTAAGATATGCCGATCGAAACAGTATGGCACATGGTAGGGAAGTCAGACTTCCTTTTTTAAATCATACATTGGTACAGTTTGTTTTTTCACTTCCTTCTAAATTTAAAATACGGGAAGGCCGGACCAAATGGTTATTAAGACAAGCGATGAAAAATGTATTGCCTGACGAAATAGTTTGGCAAACAAAAAAAATCGGATTCGAGCCTCCCCAAAAAACATGGATGCAGGATCCTGTATTAAAAGATCTGATAATGGCCAACAAAGAAATGTTGGTCCATGAACGGATATTGAAACCACAAGTATTGAATAAACCAATAAAAGCCAGTTCGGCATATGAAGCTGAAAGCTACGACTGGCGTTATTTATGTGCGGGGCATATGTTTGCCCCAACCCACTAAAGAGGCTTAAAAAAAATCACGTTACTTTGTAAAAAATATTTATGAGTTTAAAAGATATCAATAACCCTTTAGGGAATCGGCGTTTGAAAACAGCAACCAAATTCATTCATGCCGGCGCAGAACCCGATCCAAGTACCGGAGCCATCATGACACCCATTTTTCAAACTTCAACCTATGTTCAATCTGCACCCGGCCAGCATAAAGGTTATGAATATGCCCGTAGCCAAAACCCAACCCGCAAAGCATTGGAAGATGCGTTGGCAATCATTGAGAACGGTAAGTACGGCCTGGCTTTCAGCAGTGGTGTTGCCGCAACCGATTCGGTTATTAAATTACTAAATCCCGGTGATGAAGTAATTGCCGCCAATGACATGTATGGTGGTAGTTACCGTTTATTTTCGAAAGTTTGGGAACGCTATGGCATTAAATTTATTTATGTTGATACGACAGATACAGAAAATATAAAATCGGCCATTACTGTAAATACAAGACTGATCTGGTTAGAGACTCCAACAAATCCCCTGATGAATATCAGCGATATTGAAGCCATTGCTGCTATTGCTAAATCAGCAAATGCTTTATTATGTGTCGACAATACCTTTGCTTCACCCTATTTACAAAATCCTTTAGATCTGGGTGCAGACATCGTGATGCACTCTTCTACCAAATATCTTTCCGGTCATAGTGATGTAATTCAGGGAGCGTTGGTGATGAATGACGCAGAAATCAGAGAGAAATTATTTTTCATTCAAAAAAGTTGTGGTGCAGTTCCCGGACCGATGGATTGTTTTTTGGTATTAAGAGGAATTAAAACATTACATGTTCGGATGCAAAGGCATTGCGAGAATGGTGCTAAGATTGCTCATTACCTACGCCAACATCCCAAAGTGTTGAAAGTATACTGGTGCGGTTTTGAAGATCATGCTGGATATGCCATTGCTAAAAAACAAATGCATGATTTTGGTGGAATGTTGAGTTTTATATTAAAAGATGAAAGCGTTGAAGCGGCACACAAAGTGCTTTCCTCTACTCAATTATTTTCTTTGGCTGAAAGCTTGGGTGGTGTTGAATCCTTGATCAATCACCCGGCATCCATGACCCATGCATCAATTCCAAGAGAAGAAAGAATTAAAAATGGCTTATCTGATTCCCTGATCCGTTTAAGTGTAGGCATTGAAGATGCGGGTGATTTGATCGACGACTTAGGAAAAGCAATTGGATAAATAATGAAATTGGATAAAAAATTAAACATATTTTTAAATGCGAAGGTTGATTTTTATAATCAGCCTTCTTTCATTCATAATGATCCAATTTCTATTCCACATTTATTTTCTAAAAAACAGGATATCGAAATTGCCGGTTTTTTTGCTGCCATTTTTTCCTGGGGAAACCGGACAGCGATTATCAACAAATCGAAAGAATTGATGCAGCTGATGGATATGGCTCCGTCTGATTTTATAAAAAATCACACTGACAGGGACTTGAAAAGCTTGCTGCATTTTAAACATCGTACCTTCAATACAGATGACCTTTTATATTTCATTGAATTTTTTCATCAGCATTATCAAAAAAATGATTCTCTTGAAACAGCTTTTTCAAAATGGATAAAACCCGGAGACAAAACGATTGAACAATCTTTTGTCGGATTCAGAAAATACTTTTTTTCTTTTGAACATTTAAAAAGAACGGAGAAACACATTTCATCACCACAACAAAAATCTGCCTGCAAGCGGCTAAACATGTATTTGCGTTGGATGGTCAGGCAGGATATGAAAGGAGTTGATTTTGGAATCTGGGAAAAAATCAATCCTTCACAACTCATATGTCCGTTGGATGTGCATGCTGTTCGGGTTGCAAAACATTTCGGATTAATGCAACGTAAACAAACAGACTGGCAATCGGCATTGGAACTAACTGATTCCCTCCGTACTTTTGACAAGAATGATCCGGTAAAATATGATTTCGCCTTGTTTGGATTGGGTGTAAACAAAAATATCGATTTTGATGAATGACCAAACTGAATTGACTGATTCAATAAATCTTAATTTTTCATTGAGTATTGTGGGAAATATTTCTTTGGAAGAATTGAAATTAGTTTTGGCTCAACGAATTAATTATTTAATAAACAATAACTTTCAGGAATTGATTCAACTTTTATACCGGCTTGATATTAATGAACAACGATTAAAATACATGTTGCAAGAATCGGCAACCAATGCAGGCTTCATGATTGCGGAATTAATAATAGAAAGGCAATTGCAAAAAATAGAGTCGAGAAAAAAATATAAAACCAACGACAACAATAGCGGAGAAGAAAAATGGTAACCCAAAAGAAAGATCTATGCAATTGATAGAAGTAAATGACAAAATAAACGCATCGAAATTCATTGGCTTACCCAGGGAATTATACAAAAATAATCCCGATTGGATTTGTCCGTTGGATGAAGATATTGAAGCCATTTTTAACCCTGCATTAAATTCTAATTTCAATCACGGAGACTGCAAACGTTGGATACTGGAGGATGAAAATGGAAATACTGTTGGTAGAATTGCCGCATTTTATAATTCCAAAAAAGCATTTCTTTCTGATATGGCAATCGGTGGTTGTGGTTTTTTTGAATGTATAGATGACAAAAAAGCAGCACCTATTTTATTTGATACTGCAAAAAATTGGCTGAGCAAACAAGGAATGCAGGCCATGGAAGGTCCTATTAATTTTGGAGAGAATGATAAATACTGGGGACTGCTGATTGAAGGATTCAAACCGCCAAGTATGGGCATGAACTACAACCCGCCCTATTATCAAGCTTTTTTTGAAGACTACGGGTTTGTTAAAAACTATGATCAGTTTACAAATTTTTTAGATCTTCATGTTCCATTTACCGAGCGGTTTACAAAAATTGCCACTTGGGTAAGAAACAAACGAGAATACAATTTCAAACATTTTGTAAAAAAAGATTTTGAATCATTTGCTGACGATTTTATGGAAACTTACAACGATGCCTGGAGTGATTTTGATGAATTTACTCCCATGGGAAAAGATACCATTCGCGAATCTTTCCGGCAAATGAAAATGATTGTAGATCCAAAGATTGTTTGGTTTGCCTATCATCACGAAGAACCCATCGCTTTTGTAGTATGCCTACCAGATATAAACCAGATATTAAAACATCTAAATGGTAAAACAAATTGGTGGAGTAAGATCAAATTTTTCTGGTATTTAAAAACAACAACAATTGATAGGCTCCGCATTATCATCATGGGCTGTAAGAAAAAATTCCAAAATAAAGGAATTGAATCGGCCTTGGTGCAATGCCTGAAAGAAGAAGTACTACCCAGAAACACGGTAAAAGGTGTAGAACTAGCCTGGGTAGGCGATTTTAATGAAAAAATGATGGCCATTCATGAAGCAAGCGGAGCTATTAAAGATAAAGTGCATAGAACCTATCGATATAAATTTTAACGTCAATCAATACGGAATCTGATTTTCATTTTTTCTCAAACATTAATTCACTCACCTTTTCATTATCCTCTTTTTCGTTTTTCAAATCGAACATGGTTCCAAATACATGATCCCAAATAGTTGAGCTAACACCAAAACCAAGATGTTCCTCCTTATAATGATGCAGATGATGATTTCGCCAAAGAGGTTTCATCCATTTAAATGGAGGATGCCATGCATGTATTGCATAATGCATGCTACCATACAATAAATAACCGAGGGCAAATCCCGGATAGAACATAAAAACATGGTTGTTCATGACCAGATACAACAACAAAAAAATAATGGAAGAAAAAATGATGCTTGGCACCGGAGGCATGAAAAGTCGTTGCCGGTCTCTCGGAAAATGATGATGATTTCCATGAAGCATATAGGACATTTTTTTTATTCCGGGATTTTCACTGATCCAATGAAATAAAAAACGATGAGCTATATATTCGAAAAAAGACCAGAAGAATAAACCGGCAATAAAAAAGAAAATGATTGTAGTTGATGAAAAGCCAATCAGAAGGCTATGATATATAAAAAAAATAATGAACGGTAAATAAATTCCCCAGATAACCAAAGGATGCGTTTTTGTAAGCATCTCTAGATACCGATTCTTAAATAATTGTGCCTGTCCTTTATTGTGAATTTTTTCGAACTCCATAGTTGTTAATTTGGTTTAATGAACAAAATTAAAAACTGCCTTACTATACTTTCCTTTGCAAAAACCTTTCAGTGTCATTTCAACAATCTATTTTAAAATTATAAAAAATAGATTATTATTAAAACCATTTCTATAATTTTTACTGAAGAGGAGATTAGGACAGAAGAACTGATGGGTGCTTAAAATAACCTTAAGTTCAAGGCTATTCTCAATTCCAGCTTTTAAAAAGCTTTAATTATTCGAAAAAAATATACCTTTAATTCAAATTCAGTTAATGAAATCATTGCTATTATCTGTTGGGTTTTTTGCCATTTTAAGTTTAACACTTGTAGTACCATCCTGTAAAAAAAATACAGGCTCAACCAATGTTGATGTTAAAAGCAGTTGGGCTATTATTCAGGAAAAAATACTAACCCCTTCTTGTGCAACCAGCGGCTGTCATGCCTCTACAACCGATGCAACATATAGTCAGCATAATCTTGTTTTATCGATGAGTACAGCTTATGATAACTTAATAAACAAAGCATCCAAAAATCCGGCAGCAAATGCAGATGGCATGGTACGGGTTAAGCCGGGCGATTTTTCTAAAAGTTTATTGTATCATAAAGTCGATTGTCAGGCAGGCCATCATTCATCAAATTACGGCGCTACTATGCCCTTGGGAGGGCCAAATTTAAGTGTTGGACAAATTGAATTTATCAAACAATGGATCATTAAAGGGGCACCCAAAACAGGCAGTGTGGTTGATGAAACTTTACTAAACAATATATTGGTTTGCTCTGAACCATTTATACCGTTAGCAGCTCCAGCTCCTGCAGATGGATTTCAACTTAAAATAGATCCATTTACGGTCAGCCCCAATACAGAAAGAGAGGTATTTGTCAGAAGAAATACACCAAACACTTCTACTGTTTATGTAAACAAGTTTGAAATGAAGGGAAGACCCAATAGCCACCACCTTGTTTTGTATGGTTATCAAAATAGCACATTACTTCCTACGCTAAATGTTTTAAGAGATTTGTATAATGCGGATGGAACATTAAATGTCAGCACTTTTTTACAAATGCAAAATCATTTATTTTTAGCTGGCGGAACGGATGTAAATGCAACCTATACTTTCCCCGCTGGTGTTGCCTTAAAATTTGCAGCAAATACGGCACTTGATTTAAATGCCCATTATTTCAATAAACAAACAACTAGTTTAACCGGTGAAAATTTTATTAATTTTTATACAGTTCCCCAATCTTCAGTGGTTAAAGAAGCAAAAACAATAAATTTTAACAACACTAATTTTTCTTTACCACCCAATCAACGAACAACAATAACTTCCAACTTTACATTCTCCAGTCCGGTAACCATCATCATGCTTACATCTCATTTTCATAAAATGGGTGAAAAATTTGTGATCAAAATTTTGGGTGGAGCAAGAAACGGACAGACTGTTTATGAAAATACAGACTGGCAGCATCCACTTGCATTGAACCTGACAACGCCTTTACTTCTGAATGCAGGAGAAGGTTTAACCAGTGTGGTAACTTACAATAATACGACCAACAGAACTTTAATGTTTGGTTTAACGAGTGAGGATGAAATGAATATTATTTTTGGCTACTACTATTAATAACCCCACGAATTGCTTAAAGAAACTACCTATCTACTTTTAAAGAGGTAGGCAGTTTCTTTCCAGCATATTCTAACCAATCGTTTCAACACTTTATTGCAAATCTTTTCGAGCTCCATGATTTATTAACTAATTTTGGCGCAACTGAAAATATTTCTATGAAACTGATATCTTATCTTAAAGACGGACATGACCAATTAGCGGTTGTAATTGACGATTGGGTTTATGATAGCGAATCATTACATCCCGACTTGCCACATAACATGAGTATGTTTCTTAATTATTGGGAAGACTCTTTACCGGTTGCGCTAGCAGGTGAAATGATGATTAAGGAAGGTAGCAGATCAAGCAATAGGAAAAGACTATTGAGTGAAGTTGATTTATTATCGCCAGTTCCTTTTCCAACATCATGTCGTGACGGCTACGCATTTCGTCAACACGTTGCTTCTGCAAGACGAAACAGAGGAGTCGAAATGATCCCAGAATTCGATCAGTTTCCAATTTTTTATTTTACCAACCATCATAGCGTACAAGGGCCCGGTGAAGTTATCTGCATGACCGATCATTTCGATAAACTGGATTTTGAATTAGAAGTGGCCATTGTTATTTCAAAACACGGAAGAAATATCCGTGCCGAAGAAGCCGATCAATATATTGGCGGTTTGATGATCATGAATGATTTGAGTGCAAGAGGTTTGCAGATGGATGAAATGAAATTGAATTTGGGACCAGCCAAAGGAAAAGACTTTTCAACAGTGCTTGGACCAATGTTGATAACACTAGATGAATTGGAACAATATGAAATTCCTGCAAAAGAAGGTCATGTAGGTAAGTGTTGGAACCTGAAAATGAAATGCCATGTAAATGGCATACAGGTAAGCGAGGGAAATGTTGGTGATATGGATTGGACATTTGCGGAGATCATTGAACGTGCATCCTATGGTGTTGATTTACTTCCCGGCGATGTAATAGGAAGTGGCACCGTTGGCACCGGTTGTTTTCTTGAACTGAATGGAACGGGAAAATTAAATAATCCCGATTTTCAACCACAGTGGCTACTAGAGGGGGATGTGGTAGAAATGGAGATTGAAGGATTGGGTAAACTTAGTAATACCATCACAAAAGATGTGGATGATTTTTCGATAGTCGCCAAAAAAAAATACTAATTTAATAGTTCATCCACCCGCCTGAATGTATAGCCCTTTTCTTTTAAAGTTTCAATTAACTGATTCAATTTGTAATAAAACTTATCGGTTCTTTTAGGATCGGTACCTATGTGCAGTAACAAAATAAAACCATTCAGGCCTTTCTTATTCTCATAATCAAGTATTGAATAATAAATTTCTTCACTGCTTTTGTAATTTTTTAATTCCGGGAAAGTATAATCTGCATTGCTTCTTGTACCGGGTGAAAAATTTATCAGTTGCAGTTTCATTTCTTTAGTCCACGTAGCAATAGAATCATTGTACCATTCATAAGGCGGCAAAAAATAATCAGCTTTTGTAATGCCTAATTTTTGCATGGCCATATAGTTCTTCCGTAAATCAAGTTGAAATTCATTTTTGGTGACTAATAAACGATCTCTTTTATTCCAATCGGCATATAATAGATGTTTATTGGAATGGGCACCTAAATAATGTCCGTTATTTTTTAATGCTATAATTGTTTTTTTAAATAAAAGATTATTGTAAAAATCTCCGGTAAAAAAGAAAGATGCTTTTATACTTTGTTGTTGCAATGTTTTTGAAATGATATCGGCTCCATCTGCAAATTCATGCCCGGTAAAAACAAGCGCAATGTTTTTTTGCAAACTATCTCCTTTGATAATGGCCCCTGATTCAATTAAATAATTTTTATTTTTTTTCGATTTATTCGTGGAGCTTTCTTCCATTGCAGCGAGTAAATAAATTAATGATGCCGTGCCATCCATGGTTGGTTCATTCGTACTGTAATCGCCATAATCATCATGATATACTACCAGGTCACTTTGAAAAGCTGCATATTCATCGGGTTGATATAATTTAATGCCGATAAGATTATTGTATATGCTGCTGTAAACAGGGCCATCCACCAGCCCGCCGTCAATCGGATAGTTTTTTAAATGCGTAAACGCAGAGTGTGGGTCCTGCGGATAATCGCCGCCTTGCGGAAGCCCGTAAACAAAACTGCTTCCCCATGGATTGCAACCAAACAACCAATCAATATTTGCCTGCTCCAATTCTTCATAACTGTTATCCTTACTCAATTGTCGGTACCAATAACATTGTATAGCGAATGAGGTGGTTAAATTATTACTGCACCAAATAAAAGGAACACCTCTGAAAAAGGCATTTTTATTGGCTTTGTTCCAAACTTTTTCAATACCGGTTTTATAATACATCAGAACCGTGTCAGAATTATTCCAAAAATCTTCTAAACTTTTTTTAGTATATCCCGCCACAGGTCCATGTTTCCGGCTTTGAAGCTGTTTAATTAATTCGTAATGTCCAACATTGATAAAAGGATACCATTGATAATGCTTGGCGGTATCTGCACCCAGCCATGGCGTATATTTTTCCTGCTTTGCATAATTTAATGCCTGCATCATATAATATCCATTGTCTGCCCCTGTTTTTGTTTTCACTACCATATCATGTATCGACGCATTGGCCAGTTCCATATCATCGGTCCAGTTTTCTTCGGCATAAATGTATGGCGAACGTACAGAGGCGGTTTGTGTAACCCCCGGTTTCTTTTTAGCAAAAGCAAGTGCTTCAAATGCTTTGTCATAATAACCTTTTCTGGTATCGTACTTTCTAAAAACAGGGTCGGTCTCATACAGTGAATGTGCCAATGCAAAAACGCTGGCAAATTTTGCTGCGGTAGAACTTGTACCGGTGGTATTGTTCAAAAACTTTCCTCGTTGTTGTGGCTCTCCGTTTACAAAGTAAACCGGACGTTCATATCCTTTGCCATACTGGCTATCCAGTTTAGGTATACGCATACTGATGTGGTCACGGTCATCACCCAATTGATTGAACATCATATTGGCCGATGGATTCATTTTCAACAACCAGTCAATCCCCCATTTGGCTTCATCCAAAACATCAGGCAAATTATTTTTTCCATCTAGCCCATTCGTCAGTTTTTCATCGGTAAATACATTGGGGAAATCACGGTAAGCCATCAGCAAATGGTATGTGGCATTGGCCGATGTGGTAACATACTGCAAATAATCACTGGCATCATGCCAGCCGCCCACTACATCAATATGTGTGCTGTCTTTTATTCCGGCTTTTTCACCATACAATGTATAGCCATCATGTGTGTGACAACTGTCTTTTAAATATGGGTTGAACCCACTGCGTTGCTGTCGCATATAACGAAGGCAAAAATCAGCCGTACCCTTATAAACATCTGCATCAATTTTAAAAACAGGAGAAAAAATACCATTGGCTTCAATATAATAAGAACCCGGTTTTGAAAAGGCAGAAAAACGAAGTCGTTGTGTTTGTGTAAAAGAACCATAAGATCCGAAAGGTTCGCTAGCTATACTTTTATAAATTCTTTTATTAGAAACGGCATCCACCAAATAAAATTCCTTCACCTTCATATTTTCTTTACTGCACCAAACCGCCGTTTTACTAGCTGCTGGCATATAGCCCAATAAATTTACCCGAATAAAATGATTGTTGCTTTGAGCTGATGAAATTGCCGCAATCATGATGAATAGTGTTGATGAAACTATTTTTTTAATGTGCATGAATTTCATCTTTAAATATACTAAACAGCTCCTTCTTGTTATTCCTTAATTTACTTTTATTTTTACTGAAATGAAAATAATCCCTGGCGAAATAAAAACGACTGAATTACATGCTTATTTATTAGGCGCCATAGCCCCCCGACCGATTTGTTTTGCAAGTACCATGGATAAAGATGGAAATGCAAACCTGTCACCATTCAGTTTTTTCAATGTATTTGGCAGCAATCCAACCACACTGATTTTTTCTCCTGCAAGGAGAGTTCGGGACAACAGTATCAAACATACACTGGAGAATATTTATGAAACCAAAGAGGTAGTCATCAACGTGGTTAATTATGCCATGGTGCAACAAACCAGTTTAAGCAGTTGCGAATATCCAAAAGGAGTAGACGAGTTTTCTAAATCGGGATTCACCAAAATTCCATCTGAAAAAATAAGACCCTTTCGGGTTGCTGAAAGTCCGGTACAGATGGAATGTATAGTACGGGAAGTTATAGAAACCGGTACTGAAGGTGGGGCTGGTAATTTAGTGATTTGTGAAATTGTGATGATGCATATCAATGATGACATACTGAATAAGGAAGGAAAGATAGACCCACAAAAAATAGATTTGGTTGCCCGAATGGGTGGCGACTTTTATTGCCGTGCCAGTGGGGATGCAATTTTTGAAGTACCCAAACCGCACAGCCAGCTAGGCATTGGTATTGACCAGCTTCCGGAATCCATCCGAAACAGTTCTGTATTGAGTGGGAATGATTTGGGTATGCTTGCGAATTGTTCCGAAATCCCTGTAATCGATTCTGCATTTACAGATGATAGAGTAAAAAATATAGTACAATACTATTCGTTGAATCCTACTGAAATGGAACAAGAGTTTCATAGATACGCCAAAGAGTTATTGGCCGAACATAAAATAAAAGAAGCCTGGCAAGTATTGTTGGGATAATAAAACAGCAAACTAATCGCTGCTTTTTCCCTTTTTATTCAACTCATTTTCCAAAAACTTTCTTCAATAAATCGGAAGTTCTTGCCGCCGGATTATTGCGGATATTTTTTTCTTCAACTGCCAGCCTGTCAAATAATGCAAAGAGGGTTTTGTCTGCAACGTGGTCGGCCAAATCAGGATTCATTTTTTTAACGAAAGGAGTTTTATTGTACCTGTTCACCGCATCACCGTAATACTTGGTTCCATTCGTTTTTTTCAGCGACTCATTAATTACTGGCATAAAAGCTGCTTTCAAAGCCACACTGGTTTTTTCTCTGAAGTAATTAGTTATAGCTGCTTTATCACCGCTGATCAATTTTAATGCATCGGTTATGGTCATTTGTTTTATAGCGTTGATAAAAATAGGCGCCGCAAAACCAACAGCATCTTCCGCACCACGATTGATTGCAACAATGGCATCATCCACCATTTTCCCCATACCTATATCTCGAAGTGTTTTTCCCATTTTCTTTGCTTCTTCGGGAAGTAGTACTTTATAAAACTCATTGCCTAAAAAACCATCGGGTTTATTTAAAAAAGAAACAGCACTCTTCACGCCATTGTTCAATGCTTCTTTGATTCCCAAACCGGCTTCCTCTTGGGATACTCCGGAATTTTTAGTCATTGCATTTTTTGCTTTATCTAAAATTGATTGGGCATCGGATAAAAAAAAAGCACCCATCAACATAAATAGTGTAAAATATTTCTTCATACTTGCTGTTTGGGGCAATATAGAAAATACCAGGTCAAAATATTGCACAACAATGTTAAAAGCTTACTATACGGGTAAAAAATCATCTATTTTTGCCACTCAATTTTTCAAAAATGCATTTATCAGAACAGGAAATAATACGAAGGGAAAAACTGGCCGATTTGATTAATATGGGTATCGACCCTTATCCGGCTGCCTTATACCCGGTCAATTCAAATTCAGTTTTTATTAAAGAAAATTATACCAAAGAGAAAAAAGAAGAATTCAAAGAAGTATGTCTGGCGGGCAGAGTTATGAGTGTACGGGATATGGGCAAGGCCAATTTCGCATTGATTCAGGATAGCCATGGCCGTATACAAGCGTATATACGACGTGATGATATTTGTCCGGATGAAGACAAATCTTTGTACGATACCGTTTGGAAAAAACTGATTGACATTGGTGACATCATTGGCATCAAGGGTTATGTTTTTACAACAAAGACCGGTGAAATTTCCATTCATGCTACCGAAATAAGCATCCTCAATAAATCACTTCGTCCTTTACCGATAGTGAAAGAAGCCGAAGGCCAAACTTTTGATGCGGTGACCGATCCGGAGTTCAGGTACCGCCAGCGTTATGCCGACCTAATCATCAACCCTTCTTTGAAAAAGGTTTTTGAAAACCGCAGCAAAATCGTCAATACCATCCGTGAATTCTTGAATGAACGCGGTGCATTGGAAGTGGACACACCGGTATTGCAAAGCATTCCAGGAGGTGCAGCAGCACGTCCTTTCAGTACACATCATAACGCACTGGACATACCAATGTACATGCGAATTGCCAATGAGCTTTATCTGAAAAGATTGTTGGTGGGTGGTTTTGAATGGGTGTATGAATTCAGTCGCAATTTTCGAAATGAAGGCATGGACCGTACGCATAATCCCGAGTTTACGGTTCTTGAATTTTATGTTGCTTACAAGGATTATTTATGGATGATGGAAATAACCGAACAGCTTTTGGAGAAAACAGCTGTTGCTGTAAACGGTACAACCAAGGTAATGGTTGGAGAAAAGGAAATTGATTTCAAAGCTCCGTATCGCCGCATTACCATGTATGATGCCATTAAAGAATATACGGGCATCGACATTTCCGATATGAACGAAGAGCAGATACGTGATGCTTGCAAACAATTGCACATTGCCGTTGATAATACGATGGGCAAAGGAAAGCTGATTGATGAACTGTTCAGCGAAAAATGTGAAAAGCATTTCATACAACCTACTTTCATTATTGACTACCCGGTTGAGATGAGTCCGTTAACCAAAAAACACCGGTCAAAACCCGGACTTGTTGAACGTTTTGAATTGATGATTAACGGAAAGGAAATAGCCAATGCCTACTCCGAGTTGAATGACCCGATTGAACAACGTGAACGTTTTGAAGAACAAGTGAAGCTGATGGAAAAAGGAGACGATGAAGCCATGTTTATCGATTACGATTTTCTGCGGGCATTAGAATATGGTATGCCTCCAACATCCGGTATCGGATTTGGAATAGACCGTTTATGTATGTTATTATTAAACCAACATTCCATTCAGGATGTGCTGCTATTCCCGATGATGAGGCCAGAGAAAAATGAAACAGAAGCAAATGACTCAGAATAAATAATTAGCATTTTTACAATGCATGTTTAACCCAAAAGGATACCTGAATTTTTTGTCCCTTTGTATTTATTTAAATTAATGAACTTCAATTGAACCCTCAAAAGGCTTAAAACCAATTGGGGGTTTCTTTTGATCGGTATCGTCATAATCTTCCCAATCGGTAATGTCTTTTAAAAAAAATTCCATATGGCGATAAATGAATAATGGATTCAATTCATCCGGGCGAAGTATTTCAATAAACTTAGCAGGCTTCGGTTCACTGTATTTTTCAATACTCGGACTTTCTATCATCACCATGATTTTACCATTAAACAATTGCTGATAAACCAACGCCCCGTTATGCTTAATCATGATCTGATGGATATCTGTATTCTTTACATTTTCTATTAATCCGCTACTTGATTTACCCAGGTCCAGGATAATAGCATCCAGATTTTCAATTTGTGTTTGATGAATAACTTGAGCCTTCAAACCCGATTGTTTAATTACCTCATTGAGTGTGTTGATGATCGTTTCCCGTAAACTATCATTCCAAACGCTTCTGAATTTTACTGTATTTGCTAAAACCTTATTATATGCATTTACTTTTTCGGTCAGGCGGTTGATATCGTATTCCATAATTACTCTGTTTTATTGAAGTTAATAAGAAGCTGTATAAAATACTATAGCAAATAGATTGCAATGTTTAACCCTAAAATCCCATAACCACAAAAATGTCAATTTGATCAAACGCAGTTAATGTAATAGTAAATAAATATTCTTTATATTTAATGCAGATTTTTTCCTTTAGAAAACAACCGGTTTTTATTCCCACCTTAGAGATTTTGATTCATTCTTAAATCATGTATATGAAAAAGATTTGCCTATTGGCCAGTTTAATCGGTTTTGTTTTCCTGTCAGCTTTTTCCCAAAATCCGAAGTTTCCGGAATTGGATATTCCGTTCAAGAAGTTTGTATTAAATAACGGACTTATCTTGATTGTACACGAAGATCATAAAGCCCCAATTGTTGCTGTAAACACCTGGTATCATGTGGGATCTAAAAATGAAAAAGCTGGTAAAAGTGGCTTTGCACATCTGTTTGAACATTTGATGTTTAATGGAAGCGAAAACTATAATATGGATTATTTTAAAGCACTTGAAAATATTGGTGCAACAGATTTAAATGGAACAACGAATGAAGACCGCACAAACTATTTTCAAAATGTTCCGGTATCTGCTCTCGATCAGGTGCTGTGGTTGGAGAGTGACCGGATGGGACATTTATTGGGAGTAATAGATAAGCCCAGATTAGATGAACAACGGGGTGTTGTTCAAAATGAAAAAAGACAAGGCGAAAATCAGCCATATGGAATGGCTTATGAATTGACAACTAAAAGCACTTATCCCGCAGGGCATCCTTATTCATGGTCAGTCATAGGTAGTATGGAAGATTTGAATGCAGCATCGATAGATGACGTGAAGGAATGGTTTAAAACTTATTATGGCCCTAATAATGCTGTGTTGGTAATAGCCGGAGACATAACAGCTGAGAAAGCTTTGGAGAAAGTAAAAAAATATTATGGCGATATTCCTCCCGGACCACCTATTGCAAAACACCAGGAATGGATTGCAAAAATGACCGGGAAACATAGTCAGTCAGCACAGGATAGGGTACCTCAGGCAAGATTGCAAAAAACCTGGAATGTGGCAGTATGGGGAAGCCAGGAAGCTAGCTTTCTCAGTTTGTTAAGCAGTGTGTTAACCAGTGGTAAATCTTCCAGATTATACAAAAGATTAGTATATGATGACAAGATTGCAAGTAGTGTTTCAAGCTTTACAGATGAACGGCAGATCAGTGGTCAGTTTTATATAACTGCCGATGCAAAGCCCGATATTACTATAAAGCAATTGGATGTTGCGATTGATGAAGAGTTAAACAGGTTGATGAAAGACGGCATCAGTGCCGATGAATTGAATCGGGTGAAAACACAATATTTTGCTTCTTTCATTAAAGGCATGGAGCGTATTGGTGGATTTGGTGGCAAGTCGGATATTCTTGCACAAAATGAAGTGTACGGTGGATCGCCAGATTATTATAAAAAAGCACAGCAATGGATCAGGGATGCTACGCCCCAGGATATACAAGCTATTGCAAAAAAATGGTTGAGTGATGGTGAATATGCTTTAGAAATTCTGCCATTCCCAACATTGAAAACTGATTTGGCAATAGCAGACAGAAAACAATTACCGGCTTTGGAAAAAGAACCTCCCATTACTTTTCCAACAATACAAGAATTTGTTTTATCTAACGGATTAAAAGTAATGCTGGCTCAACGAAGCAGTGTACCGGTAGTAAATATGCGACTTATTATGGATGCCGGATATGCAGCTGACCAACATACGAAAGGAGGGCTTACTACATTGGCCATGAATATGCTGAAAGAAGGAACCAAAAAAAGAAATTCTTTACAAATAAGTGATGAACTGGCTGACTTGGGTGCTACCCTTGGTACAAGTGCAGACCTCGATAATAGTGTGATGAACCTGAATGCACTAAAAGTAAACTTTGATAAAAGCCTGGATCTGTTTGCTGATGTTTTGTTAAACTCGGTTTTTCCGGAAAGTGATTTTGACAGAGTCCGAAAAAATCAATTGCTCAATATTAAACAGGAACAGGTACAACCCATTGCCATGGGATTACGCATTTTACCTAAAATACTATATGGAGAAGGACATGCATACAGCAATCCGTTTACAGGTACTGGTACAGAAGAAAGTGTAACCGCCATTACCAGAAATGATCTCATAAAGTTTCATCAAACCTGGTTGGCTCCAAATCATGCTACGATGTTGGTGGTTGGTGATATATCCATGAGTGAACTACAATCGAAATTGGAAGTTCAACTGGCCGGTTGGAAGAAAAAAGATATTCCGATAAAAAACATTCCAATTGCCAAAGAATCAACTACAAAAAATGTATACATCATCGATAAGCCAGATGCGCAACAAAGCATTTTGTTTTCTGCACAATTGGCACCATCCGGGCAAAGCCCTGATTGGTCAACCATGGAAATGATGAATCGCATTATCGGAGGTGAATTCACTTCCCGAATAAATATGAATTTGCGTGAAGACAAACATTGGTCTTATGGTTCCGGATCTGTTTTAATACCTGCAAAAGGACAAGGTATTTATTTAGGCTATGGTATTGTACAAACTGATAAGTCGAGTGAATCGGCAGCGGAATTGAAAAAAGAACTGGAGCAATTTGTTGGCAGCAATCCGGCTACCAAAGAAGAGTTTGAAAAAGTACAACGCAATGCCATTTTACAACTACCTGGAGGATGGGAAACAAATAGTTCTGTTTTATCTGCCCTAGAAGAACAGGTAACATTTAACAGAGGAAATAACTATTGGCCAAACTATGCAGAAAAAGTAAGAAAAATGGATGTGAAACAAATTCAGGATGCGGCAAAAAAAGTAATCCGACCAAATAACATGACCTGGATTATTGTGGGTGACCGGGCAAAGATTGAAAAAAAGATCAGGGAATTGAATTTGGGTGAAATTCATTTGATAAATTCCGAGGGTAAGGAAACAAAGGGATTTTAATAAATATTATCAATTGCCATCAATCTGTTTTATACCGCTTATAAACAGTAAATAGTCCAATGCGCTTTTCTGCGGTATAATACCATCTAAGATTTACACATAGTCCCTGCCCGTCCAGTCAGGCGGGCG
>JAYWEL010000179.1:0-8862 GCA_043779285.1 Chitinophagaceae bacterium
CCGCCTGACCGGACGGGCAGGGACTATGTGTAAATCTTAGATGGTATTATACCGCAGAAAAGCGCATTGGACTATTTACTGTTTATAAGCGGTATAAAAACATAATCAACTCTTAACTAAAAAATCCCGATCAATATGATCGGGATTTTATTTTGAAGTAGTTATTATTATTTCAATTCGAAACTTTCTATGAATTTGGTGGTGAAATCACCTTCCCTGAATTTCGGATCCTGCATTATTTGCAAATGCAACGGAATAGTTGTTTTAATTCCTTCAATTACATACTCACTTAAGGCCCTGTACATCTTATTAATTGCCTCTTCCCTAGTTTGTGCCACCGTAATTAATTTACCGATCATTGAATCGTAATAAGGAGGAATTACATAACCTGCATACACATGGCTGTCTACCCTAATTCCATGACCGCCCGGCTGATGTAAAACAGTGATTTTCCCTGGTGATGGACGAAAATCGTTGTATGGATCTTCAGCATTTATTCGGCATTCGATAGAGTGTAACTGAGGGAAATAATCTTTTCCGGAAATTTTTTCACCGTTGGCAATTTTGATTTGTTCTTTAATCAGATCATGATTGATGACTTCTTCGGTAACACAGTGCTCAACCTGGATACGGGTATTCATTTCCATGAAATAGAAATTGCGGTGTTTATCTACCAAAAACTCCACCGTACCAACACTTTCATAATTGATGGCCGATGCGGCTTTTTTAGCAGCTTCTCCCATCCGGAAACGAAGGTCATCGGTCATAAAAGGAGATGGTGATTCTTCCACCAGTTTCTGATGACGACGTTGAATAGAACAATCTCTTTCACTTAAATGGCAAACATTTCCATATTGGTCACCGGCAATTTGTATTTCGATATGACGGGGCTCTTCTACATATTTTTCCATGTACAAACCATCGTTCTTGAAAGAAGCTGCACTTTCTGCTTTGGCCGAATTGTAACCCTTTTCCATTTCTTCCTCACTATAGATAATACGCATACCCTTTCCACCACCTCCGGCAGTTGCTTTTACCATTACCGGATAACCCATTTCTACAGCTTGTTTCTTAGCATCATCTATACTCTCCAACAATCCTGCACTACCCGGTACAACGGGCACACCTGCTTTAATCATGGTTTCTTTAGCGGTAATCTTATCTCCCATCTTGTTGATCATATCAGGAGTTGGGCCGATAAACTTAATGCCATGATCGGCACAGATCTGAGAGAACTTGGCATTCTCTGCTAAAAATCCATATCCCGGATGAATGGCATCTGCATTGGTTATTTCGGCAGCAGCCATGATATGTGGAATGTTGAGATAAGAATCAGTACTGGGCGGTTTTCCGATACACACAGCTTCATCCGCAAATTTCACGTGTAGGCTGTCCCTATCGGCTGTGGAATAAACGGCAACTGTTTTAATACCCATTTCGCGGCATGTACGAATAACCCTTAAGGCAATTTCTCCTCTATTGGCAATTAATATTTTTTTAAACATCTATCAATTTATTTGAATAGTATCACAAAATCGATTCAAGAATCCAGGTAAAAATTTGTTGAACCTGGTTGCATGAACCAAAAATCAATTAAGCAGGTTCAACCAGGAATAAAGGTTGATCGTATTCTACAGGTGAATTATTTTCTACCAAAACCTTTACGATTTTGCCCTTTACTTCACTTTCAATTTCATTGAACAACTTCATGGCTTCAATCATGCAAACCACTTTACCCAATGAAATTTCATCCCCTACATCTACCAGGTTTGGTTTATCAGGTGAAGTACGACGATAAAATGTTCCAATCATCGGACTTTTAATTGTTATTAAATTACTTACTGCTGCTGGTGCCGGAGCAGATAACGCAGTGGCAGCAACCGCTACAGGTGCAGGTGCAGCAATTGGTGCTGGTGCATGAGTTGCTGCAGCAGCATAAACCGGAGATGAAGAAACAACCTGTGTAACCTGATCTCTTTTTTGTTTGATAGTTACTTTGAAATCTTTTTCTTCGATGGAAAGCTCTCCGATATTTGATTTATTGATCATTTTGACCAATTCCTGAATTTGTTTAAAATCCATGTGTTTCAGTTTTTTATAAGTTAATTTATTAACGGGCGGCTAAGATAAGCACAAACGATGATTTTGAATCTTTTTGCATATTTTTATTGCAATTACGGGGTAAAATCAATAAAAAAAGCCCCAAAATGAGGCTATTTCTTATACACTATTTTTTTGTACTTATGATTTTACACGTTCTACATAATCTCCTGTCTTGGTATTAATCCGGATTAATTCGCCTTCATTAACAAAAAGTGGAACGTTAACTGTTGCACCGGTTTCTACAGTTGCTGGCTTTAATGTACGGGTTGCTGTATCACCTTTCATCCCTGGCTCGCTATAGGTTACCAATACTACGATTTTGTCGGGCAATTCTACACTCATCGGCAACTCAGTTTCGGTATTAAACAAAACAGAAACTTCCTGACCATCTTTTAAAAACTGTGGAGAATCAATCATTGTTTCAGCTACAGTAGCCTGTTCAAAAGTTTCGGTATCCATGAAACTGTAGCCTGTTTCGTCTTTATATAAAAACTGGTAAGCCCTTCTTTCAACCCTTACCGGATAAATCGTTTCACCTGAATTCCATGTTTTTTCAATGGTTTTACTGGTGTCAAGTCCTTTCAATTTTGCCCAGATTTTTGCCGCAGCTCTCGCCGTTTTATTTTCACCAAACTCAATAACGGTGAAAAGGTTGCCGTCTAATTTTAAAATCATCCCCCTCGATATATCCGAAGTATTTGCCATAATTATTTCTTTTAAGAGTTGGCAAAGCTAAGGCAAAATCGGTTTCAGGCAAAAGGAAATTAAAGCTGTTTGAATACGGATAGTCGCGTTTTTGAATTATTTTGATAGTAGATATTCTGCTAAATCTTTTGACGTTAAATTTCAATCGACCGATTTCAATTCATTAATTTTTTTTCCCTTTTCTTTGAATGATGAAACAATGGATTCTTTTCCCGATTTTTTTATTTTTTCTGGCAACGGCATTATGTCAAACAGAACCCATTGAGCCAGCATATAAAAGATTTCCGATAATTCCGGCATTTACTCTTTTATTGACAGATAGTATTTCTCTTTTTACAAAAGATGACCTGAAAAAGAATCAACCAACCATGCTTATACTATTCAGTCCCGATTGTGATCACTGCAAACATGAAACCGAAGAGATCATCAAACACTTGGATGATTTCAAAAAAATAAATATTATCATGGCAACCATGTTACCGATTGAAAAAATGAAAGCATTTTATGAAACATACCAGTTAAGCAGGTTTGAAAACATCGTGGTGGGTTATGATAAGTTTTTTACACTTCCTTCATTTTACGAAATTAAAAGTTTTCCTTTTCTGGCTTTTTATGATAAAAAGAAAAAGCTTATTTCGGTGTATGAAGGCAATTTGCCCATTCCGAAAATGCTGGAACAGCTTAGTAAAAAAGCTGAATAGCGAACCCAAAAGTACAAGAGTGCCCGTCTGAATAGATTCATCCGGGCGGACGCCACCACAGTTGATGAAGAGAATTACAATAGCTGGTTATACCGCAGAAAAGCGCATTGGACTATTTACTGTTTATAAGCGGTATTACCTAAAAATTACAAGGCAAATTTTATTACCTTTGCGGGGCAAATAAAACTCATCAATCCATAAAATTTTACGAATGAAAATTACTGTTGTAGGCGTTGGGGCCGTAGGTGCTACGGTAGCAGATAATATTGCCCGAAAAGAACTTTGCGAAGAACTGGTTATGCTTGACATTAAGGAAGGCCTGGCAGAAGGCAAAGCACAGGACCTGATGCAAACTGCTACCCTGCTTGGTTTTGACACAAAAATTACCGGCAGCTCGAACGACTATAGTAAAACCGCCGGAAGTACTGTGGTAGTTATAACATCCGGAATACCACGTAAACCGGGAATGACCCGTGAAGACCTGATTGGTACCAATGCAGGCATAGTGAAAGGCGTTTGTGAAAATATTTTAAAATATTCGCCGGAAGCCATCATCATTGTTATCAGTAACCCGATGGACACCATGACTTACCTGGCTTTACAATCGACCGGGTTACCAAAAAACCGCATCATTGGTATGGGTGGAATACTGGATAGCAGTCGTTTTAAATATCAACTGAGCCAGCGTTTGAATTGCAGCCCTGCCGACCTAAATGCAGTGGTCGTTGGCGGACATGGTGATACAACCATGATTCCGTTAATCAGGTTGGCAACATGGAACAGTGTTCCGGTTACAAATTTCCTGACCGAAGAACAACAAAAAGAAATTGTTGCAGACACAATGGTGGGTGGTGCTACTTTAACCAAACTGATTGGAACCAGTGCATGGTATGCGCCAGGTGCTGCTGGAGCGGCTTTGGTTGAAGCGATTGTGCGAGATGAAAAGAAACTGTTTACCTGTTGCGTTGCATTGGAAGGAGAATACGGCCAGAGCGATATTTGTTTGGGAGTGCCGGTGATTATTGGAAAAAACGGTTGGGAAAAAATTCTTGACTTTGGTTTAAATGAAACAGAGCAGGCCGAATTTAATAAAAGTGCCGATGCCGTAAGAAATATGAATGAAGTATTGAAAACTCTTTAATAGAAGATCGTTTTTCAAAAAAAACTCCTGTATAAAAATGCAGGAGTTTTTTTTGTCATTTTAATTCCGGAGTTTGTTTCGGTTCGTGGAGACACGAACCGAGGCACATAGACACGAACCAAGGTGGAGGTTATGTTTTGCCAAATGTTTTTTATACTTTAGAAAGCTGGTTCAGCATTTTCGGCATTGGTTAATTTCATTATTTTTTGGGGTCCGATTTTTTTACTAACAAATTATTTTTTTTAAATGTATGCAATCGTTGATATAGAGACTACCGGCACTTATGCTGCTGCAAATGGTATTACCGAAATATCCATTCAGGTATTTGACGGAAGCCGGGTGGTAGAAAAATATGAAACACTCATCAATCCTTTGCAACATATTCCACGATTTATAGAATCTTTTACCGGCATTAATAATGCCATGGTTAAGGATGCACCAACCTTTGAACAGATTGCTGAAAAAGTGCATACTCTGTTGCATGATAAAATATTTGTTGCACACAATGTAAATTTCGATTACTCATTTATCAAGGTAAACCTGGAGACTGCCGGATTTACTTTCAACGTAAAAAAACTATGCACGGTTCGTTTGAGCAGAAAAATTTTCCCCGGCTTTCAATCATACAGTTTAGGAAAACTTTGTGATAGATTAGGTATTCACATTAACGGCAGGCACCGTGCAGGAGGCGATGCATTGGCAACTGTTACATTATTTAAAATGTTATTGGAAAATGATGAGAACAAATTCATTGTATCCAGTTTTAAAAATAACAGCAAAGAACAAATACTGCCACCAAATGTCCCGAAAGAAAATTATGATAATCTTCCAATGGTACCGGGTGTTTATTATTTTCATAATGCCAAAGGAAAAATTATTTATGTAGGTAAAGCAAAGAATATCCGAAGCAGGGTTAACAGTCATTTCAGTAATCGTACTGCAAGCAGGCAAAAGCAGAATTTTATAAATCATATTTACTCAATCAGTTTTAAGGAATGTGCCACAGAGCTGATGGCAGGCATTTTGGAATCGGTAGAAATAAAAAGGCTTTGGCCGGCTTTCAATGCTTCGCAAAAAAGATGGGAAGATGTATATGGCATCTATAGCTTTGAGGACCAGAATGGATATATACGATTGGCCATAGAAAAGAATAAACGCAACCTGAAACCGGTTACTACATTTCATTACCTGATTAATGGGCAATCCATTTTAAGGCAATTGACAAAAAATTATAATCTCTGTCCAAAATTTTGTTTTCTACAAACCGACCATGATAAATGTATTGGCATTATAGAAGAATATTGTAATTCGGCATGTGATAAAGAAGAAAATGCATATGAATATAATAACCGGGTAAGTGATGCTATTATCTCCTTACAGGATAAACCTTCTTTTGTAATTTTAGATAAAGGTTTGAACTATGATGAACAATCCTGCGTATTGGTAATCAATGGAAAAATATATGGCATGGGATGTTTGAAGAATGATCAGCTTTCAGACAATCCAGAAAAACTAAAAGAGCTGATTGAACCAATAAAAGAAAATAATTTTATTCAGAACCTGGTTAATGGATACGCCGCAAGGTTTCCGGAAAAAATATTGAAACTGGAAAATGTTCCTGCCTAATCAATCCATTTAAAATCTTCCGATTGTGGTAATTTCTCCAACGCTTTTTCAAAAAGCTCATTCGGTTCGGCCAGCTTTCTTTTAACCGTATTGATCCAAGCTCCATCCACATGAATAATAGCTGCAACTACCCCATCATTTTTACTTAACACATGCCTTATACTCCAACGTGAAAAATCTCTTTTTGCTTTTGTAATTTGTATATCAATTTTCAATTCATCCTTCAGTAAAATTTCACTTTTAAAGATGGCTTCTTCTCTGAACAAGACAGGTCCGATATGATGTTCATGCATGATTTCCAGGGTCAATCCATGGGCAACAAAAAATTCTATCCGGAACATGGCTCCCCAATCGTAATAAACCGAATGCCGAACATGAAAATTTGGATCAATATCTGACCAACGTACCTGAATCTCTTTTTCAATTTTATACATTTGATTTTTTTTCTTTTAATAATTTAATAAATCCGATGGCCGCTATGGTACACAAGGAAAAATTAAGATACCATAAAGTTTGAAATCCAAATTGATGAATGATCTGAGAGCCCATGGTCGGTGCAATGATCAATGCAATTGAAAATGCCATGGTAAACAATGCGCCGTACTGGCCCCGGTTATGATCTTTGGAACGCTGAACCCAGAATGTATTGATAAATGGGAACATGAAGATCTCTCCGAAAGTGATGAAAATCATGGCGACTATTGTAACCAGAAAAGTTTCGGCAATATTCAATAACAGAAATGAAAGTCCGACCAAAAAAGCACCGATACTTATAAAAAAAGACAGCCTCCGTTTTCCTTCCATTTTATAAATCAAAACCATCTCAATCAGAACAATGATCAATCCATTCATGGCCAATAAAAGCCCTATTGTGAACACACTTAAATTTATTTTTTCCTTGTAATAAATGGGGACCATATTAAATAACATCAAAAAGCATACGGCCACCAGAAAAACCAAAAAAATGAATTTCAAAAATAGGGAATCCTTATATGCCGGATCGGCTTTAGCTTTTTCCCGGTTCGTTTTTTTATCTGCTGTACTTGTTTTAATAACAGGTAAAACCAAAATAAAAATAAAAGCGGCTACAATACAGGTAATTCCATCCACCCAAAAAAGCAGGTGATAATCATAGGCTGCCAATATTCCACCCAATGCAGGCCCTACTGAAAATCCCAGATTTATTGCCAGTCGATTCAAGGAATATGACCTGGTAAGATTTTCAATTTTGGAATAGCTTGCAATGGCTGCTGAATTGGCAGGTCGAAAAGCTTCGCCTACCATACTTAATATAAAAATACAAATACCTAGTTCTGCAAATGTTTTCATTTGCCCCAATACAATAAACATGATACCATTTAATATTAAACTCCAGAACTGAACTTGGTAAAATCCAATCCGATCTGTGAGCCTACCACCCATCCACGCACCAATGACGGCACCCATTCCAAAAATACCCATGATGGTTCCTGCTTCCGCAATAGAGAATTTAAGTTTAACCGTTAAATAAACTGTCAGAAATGGAATAACCATTGCTCCGCTTCTATTCACGAACATGATGAAAGACAACCACCAAATAGATTTTGATAGGCCCGAATAAGCATTCCGGTATAAATTAATTGAAGATGACAACATGGACATCCAAAATTAACTTTTATCACCTAGCAATTAAGCTTGTCATCACTTATTTTTGTCATTCAAATTTATTTATATGAAGAAATCAATAGTCAGCCTTTTATTTCTAAGCATTTATTTTTCATTGTTTGCACAAACAACCAAGCCAATGACAGCTGTAAAACTTCCGGCAACAAAACCTGTTGCAACTAAACCTGTCCAGACAGTACAACCTATTATGAAAAACATGAACGACTCTGCCAGTTATGCAATTGGCATTAGTGTGGCTAATTTTTATAAAAGCATGGGCATTACTCATTTAAATGGAAATCTGGTAAGCAAGGCCATCGCAGATGTATTGGGGAATAAACCAATGCTCATTTCCGAACAGGAAGTTAATTCAGTGATGATGACCTATATGAATAAAATGGAAAGGGAAAAATCAAAACCAACCATTGAAGAAGGGGAAAAATTTCTTGTAGAAAATAAAAGGAAGCCTACGGTAATAACAACAGCCAGCGGTTTACAATATGAGGTCATTAAAATGGGTACCGGCCCGTTACCAACTACCGCAGATAAAGTTACTTGTCATTATGTTGGAAAGTTTTTAAATGGCCTTGATTTTGACAATTCTGTTGCCCGAAACAAGCCCGAAACTTTTGCGGTAACCGGCGTTATTAAAGGCTGGACCGAAGCCTTGCAAATGATGCCGCAAGGTTCTAAATGGAAATTATATGTTCCTTATCAGTTAGGGTATGGTGCCGGTGATTATAACAATATTCCTGGAGGATCTATGTTAACATTTGAAGTTGAATTACTGGAAATAATTAAACAATAACATTATACTTTAAAGTTTGATAGAATGTAAAAAACTTATTATACCATCTTGATTTACTAAATAGTCCAACGGACTATGTGTAAATCTTAGATGGTATTATACCGCAGAAAAGCGCATTGGACTATTTACTGTTT
>JAYWEL010000180.1:0-20517 GCA_043779285.1 Chitinophagaceae bacterium
CGGCAATTCCCCTTCTGCTATTTCACAATCGTCAATTTTTACAGTTGCCGAATATTCCCCATAATAAACATGGATGTGCGGAGGGTTATGCTCTTTTGGAGCATAATACATCCTGATTATTAAACCAAAAAACATGGATAGTGTTGGCATGTACTGATATTATTATCAAATTTACTTTATTTTTCCGATGCCCAATTATTTCAGCTCCATTTTGAATTTCAACACTTTAGCCAGATCTTTTACACCAGGTTCTGTTTCAAATCGGCTGTTAATATCTACTCCATAAAAGTCGGGGTGTTTAAATGCTTTTATCTGCTCAACATCCGCTTCGCTAATGCCCCCACTAAGGAAAAAGGGTTTTTCAATTTTACTGTTACGAAGAATTTCCCAATCGAATTTCATTCCGGTTCCACCATATGTTTCAACTAAATTCTTATCGCCATTTGTTAAAGCAGAAACGGCAGTATCAAATAAATAATAATCGCATACTTCGTCATAATCTTCAATCAGTTCTTTTAAAGTTTGCGGATTATCCCCACCAATTCGTAACACTTTTATCACTTCCACATCGTTTGATAATCGTTCACATATTTCCGGTGTTTCATCTCCATGCAACTGCACTACTTCCAACCGATATTCGTCAATGATCTTCATTATTTCTTCGTAACTATGATTAACAAAGACACCGGCAATTTTAATATCCAAATCTGCAGAGCTCAGCTCATAGCCAGAAATATTGCGACCAACAAATCTTGGTGAATTTTTATAAAAATTCAATCCGGCAAAATCAAAATTCAATTTATCCAACTGTTGTAATTGTTTCATCTGCGTAATACCACAAACTTTAATGTTCATTTATTTTTTGTTTTAATGTTTTTACAAAATTTTCAAATGCTAAACCTGGATCAGACTCTTTCATAAAAGATTCCCCGATCAGGAAGCCGTCGTATCCATTCTTTTTAAATACTAACAAATCTTCAGCTGTTTTGATTCCACTTTCTGCAATTTTAACTTTCTCCAATGGGATTTTTGATGCAAGTATCAATGCATTTTCAATATCCACTTCGAATGTTTTCAAATTACGGTTATTGATACCAACCAATTCCGTTTCATCACATATATGATCCAATTCCGATTCATTATGTAACTCAAGCAACACTTCTAAATTCAATGCTCGGGCAAAGCTTGCTAATCTTTTTACTTCCACGATACTTAAACAAGCGGCAATCAACAATATCGCATCAGCCCCAATACTCCTGGCTTCTGAAATCTGATATACATGAATAATGAATTCCTTTCTCAAAATGGGAATATGATTTTCTCTGGCATTCATTAAATCTTCATTGCTGCCTCCGAAAAAATTCCCATCAGTCAAAACAGAAATCCCGGATGCCCCATGTTTCACATAATCTGCACTCACTTTAACTATGTCAGCATCCCCGTTTATCAGCCCTTTAGAAGGTGACTTCTTTTTGAATTCGGCAATGATACCGGTTTTGGACGGATCCAAAATAAATTCCTTGAAAGATAAAACAGGTCTTTTGAAATACACTGATTTTTCCAATTCAGCCATGCTTACTAACTCCGATTTCTTTCGAACCTCCTCTCTTTTATACAATATGATTTCATCCAGAATATTCATTCCCTGATTTTTTTAATTATTCATCGATTGCAATTTCTGTAAACAAGCATATGCTTTTTTACTTTCAAAACTTTCTACTGCTGCCTGATACGCATCTTCATACCTGGTATAATTACCTGTACAATTCAGTGCCATGGCCGCATTGGCTATCACCACCGCATTTTGTGCCCAAGTCCCCTCTCCTTTTATTATGGTCAGGAATATTTTTGCAGATTCTTCAATGCTGCTTCCGCCCTGTATATCAAGCGGACTTACAATCCGCTTTCCCAAATATTCGGGCGTCATTATTCTTTCTCCATGATTGGTAATCACTTTTACATCAGCTGTCAGAGAAATCTCATCATATCCATCCAGACTATGAATGATGGTGAAAGCCTTATCTGTTTGCTGTAACATATAATTATAAATCCTAGCCATTTCCAGATTAAACACACCAATGAGTTGATAACTCGGTGCTGCCGGATTAACCATTGGGCCCAACATATTAAAAAAAGTCCGCACCCCCAGATTCTTTCTGATAACACTTACTGCTTTCAATGCTGGATGAAATAAAGGAGCATGTAAAAAACAAATTCCAGCTTCTTCAATTTCATTTTTCAATTTGGCATTATCTGTTTTAAAAGTATACCCTAATTGTGCCATCACATTTGATGCTCCACTAATAGATGAAGCTCCATAGTTTCCATGTTTGGCTACTTTTTGTCCGGCGCCAGCAACGATGAAACACGACAAGGTAGAAATATTGAAACTATTTTTTCCATCGCCTCCGGTACCTACAATATCCAATGCATTGTAACCATTCAGATCAACCGGAACACATAGTTCAAGCAACGCATCCCGGAAACCCTGTAATTCTTCGATACTGATACTTCGCATCAGATAAACCGTCATGAATGCAGTTATTTCATGTTCATTGTACATCGACTTACCCAGATTCACCAGCACTTCCTTTGCCTGTTCCCTGTTAAGTGTTTTATGTTCGAAAAGTAGTTGTAATATTTTTTTCATGTGCTCCCCTAAAAAGGAATTTTAATTAATAAAATTTAATCCATTAAACAATTCAGGTTTTGGGAATCAACCAGTTTCGCATAATTTTTTCGCCATCGGGTGTAAGGATGCTTTCCGGATGAAATTGAACAGCCTGTATATCCATTGTTTTATGTTGCATAGCCATGATCAAGCCATTTTCATCGGTAGCTGTTATTTCCAGTTCTCCCGGAAAATTTTCTGCTGATACTACCCATGAATGATATCTTCCAACCATCATACCATCTTGCAATTCGACAAACAGAGCTGATTTAGTTTCATTCTCCATGATTTTTATTGGCATGGCTACACCATGATAAACTGTAGTTAGATTAACAAGTGATCCACCAAAAGCCTGACCAATTGCCTGATGTCCCAGACATACACCCAGAATAGATTTAGTAGCAGCATATTTTTTGATCAAAGGCAAAAGCAAACCTGCTTCTTCTGGAATGCCTGGTCCCGGAGATAAAATAATTTTATCATATTCATCTATTTTATCCAGATCAATCTGATCGTTCCGATAAACATCCACTTTATTTCCGGTAATCTTTTCTACAAGATGAACCAAGTTATAAGTGAACGAATCATAATTATCAAAAATCAAAATCTTCATAACATTTATTTTATACTGTTTGTGCCAACTCCACTGCCTTCTTCAAAGCCTCCAATTTATTATTCACTTCCATCAATTCACTTTCCGGATTGGATGCTGCCACAATACCAGCACCTGCCTGATAAGTCAGTGTATTATCCTTGCTCATAAAAGTCCTTATCATGATGGCTTGATTACATGTTCCGTTAAAGCCAATAAAGCCGATACAGCCACCATAATAGCCCCTTCTTTCCGGCTCATACGCATCAATCAGTTCCATGGCTTTATACTTTGGAGCCCCGCTTAATGTACCAGCAGGAAAAGTTGCTGCTAACAGTGCAAATGGATTTTGTAATTCGGTAACCCTTCCTTTTACTTCACTAACCAGATGTATGACATGTGAATAATATTGAACCTGTTTGTATTCACTTACTTCAACTTCAGTACAAATCCGGCTCAGGTCATTTCTTGCCAGATCGACCAGCATGGTGTGTTCGGCATTTTCTTTTTCATCGCATAATAGATCCTTTGCTCTTTGCTGATCAATACTATCATCTCCGCTTCGCTTAAATGTACCAGCGATAGGATGAACAAAAGCCAGATTGTTTTTAATGATTACCTGAGCTTCGGGAGATGAGCCCATTAGTTTATAATCGCCATAATCAAAATAAAAAAGATAGGGAGATGGATTCACACTTCGCAAAGCCCGGTACACATTAAATTCATCGCCAATAAATTTTTGTTGAAATTTTCTGCTTAGCACAATCTGAAATACATCACCTCGCAAACAATGCTGAATTCCTTTCTCAACCATTTGCTGATAATCTTCATCGGTCATGTTTGAACTTTCTTCATTTTTTATTGCAAAAGGAAAGCTGGGAACATCTTTACTTTTGATCAAGGACTCCAATGCCGCTGACTCTGATTCTATGCCCTGTATATGATTTTCACAAATAAATAATTCATCTTTAAAATGATTGATAGCAATAACATATTGATAAAGCCGATACCGCAAATCGGCAATTTTATCTTCTTTTATCTTTGAATTGAATTGAATGGTCTCAAAATATTGAACGGCATCATAAGTTGTATAACCATACAACCCTTGTGCAAACTTTTCTTCTTTCAATCCATTATCATTAACCGAAAACTTTTGCATGAAATCCCAAACTAGGCCCGGAATATTTTGGAAATTTTTTCCATTGATTTTTTCCGGTGTTTGACCAGGCAACTTGAATTCAAGTACCGAAGAGTTGATGACTTCGATACCTGCGATAGCATGGATACAAATAAAAGAATAACTGTTTTCAGCAGCATGGTGATCGGTACTTTCCAAAAGAACAGTATCTCTGAACCGATCTCTCAATCGCATGTAAATTCCAACCGGTGTGTGAATATCAGCCAGCATTTTTTTTACGGTCGTCTTTATTTCTATTTTCTTCATATTATTTTCATCTTAATTTAAAACAAAAAACCCCGATAAATCGGGGTTCATGATATGATTACTTTACAGCAATAGCTTTACATCATCCCCGAAGAGTATGAATTCCACCACCACTGATTATTGATTATTTGTTTCATTGCATTACAAATATGCAAATCTTTTTCTAATAAGAGGTGCTTTTTTGAATCTATTTTTTATTCTTGGCCAATAATTTAGCTCGCACTGCTCTCACTGCTCTTACTTCAGTCACATTTACTATACTGGATTTATTGCCGAAACTGTTACGCACATAGGAAAGCACATCCGCTATTTCCTGATCTTTTAAAAAATCATGTGGGGCCATTACATTATAAAAATCTTCGCCATTTATTTCTAACGGCTCATCCATTCCTTTTAAAATAATAGTAATAAGCCTTTGTTTATCTCCGGTAACCCAAGATGTTTTTCGTAACGGCGGATTCATCCTGGGTACTCCACTTCCATCTGCCTGATGACAGCTCAGGCAATTTTTTTCATAAACAATTTTACCCCTGTCCATAATTACTTTCTGAGAAGGTTGCTGAAAACTCATGAACATAACACAGGCAAAAACAATACTGAATGAAACACCGACTATTTTCATGGAAATCTATTTGCTTTGATAATTAATCTTCCAGATTTTACCAACTTTGGAATCTGAAATATAAATAGATCCATCTGCATCCTGCGACAAACCACATGGCCGATGCTTGGCATCTCCGGGACTGACAATGGATTCTGCCCCCATAAATCCATCGGCAAAAATCTCATACTTACCATTTGGCAATCCATCGGCTCCAAAAGGAACAAACACCACATTGTATCCGGCTTGTTTTAACGGAGCCCTGTTCCATGACCCGTGAAAAGCTATAAACGCCCCATTCTTATATTTTGCCGGAAACTGATTGCCTGTATAAAACATCAGGTCATTAGGAGCCCAATGTCCAGGAAATGCCATGATGGGCTGACCTTTATCTGCACAACGTCCTTGATTTTTTCCATCGCCACCATACTCGGGAGAAAGTAATTTTTTGTTTTGAAAAGGATCAAAGAAACAATATGGCCATCCAAAATCACTGCTCTTTTTTGCCCTGAAAAACTCTTCTGCTGGAATTTCTGCATTTTGAGCTTCGGTATACATCTCCGGAAAAAACTGAGACAACTGATCCCGTCCGTGTTGCATTAAATAAAGATCATTAGAAACATTATTCCAATCCATTCCCACCACGTGACGAATACCGGTTACATAATGAAAACCATCTGCATAAGTTTGATTGAGTTTATCCACTTTAAATTGCCATATACCTCCGGCAGTTTCCAAAATTGGACAAGGATCCATTCCTGGAGATCCTTTCTGGCGGTCTTTTTCTTGACAAGCATTGGATGGTGCTCCTACTTCTACATAAATATTCCCAATATCATCCAATGAAATTGCCTTTGAGGCATGTTGTCTTTTACTAAGTAATCCGGTTACAATTTTTTCGGGACTATCCGGATTTTCTATTTCATTTTTTGCATTGAATTTATAGCGAAACACTTCATCATCACTGGAAGCATATAAATAACCATTCTTTATTACGATGCCAGTACCGGTATATGTACAAAAACTATTCACTTCCTGATAAATTCCGTTTTTATCGGGTCGTAATTGAACAATTCCACTTCCATTCCGAAGTTTTTCCAGTTTTACAAAGACATCGCCATTGGTATTTATAGCTAGATGCCTGTTTTTCCCCAATTCTTCCACAACAATTTGTGCCTTAAAATTGACCGGCAAACTGATACTGTTATCATAACTGATTTTCTCCTGATTCTGTTTTACTGTGGCAGTATCATTGGCACAGGAATACAAACAAAAAACACCCGAAAAGGCAAATAAAAGAAGTATTTGTTTCATGATTTATTAATTATATAATTTATGATAATCTGTCGTAAAGTTATTAACTGTTTATCAATTGAAACAAGAAGCTTTTCGTTTTGCATAAATAATTTATGAACGGCAATATTTCAAGCACATCTATGGATTAACTTGCCTTATCAAAACTACATATATGAAAAAAATATCTTTTTTATTTGCAATAATGCTTTTGGTATTTGCAATTAATTTATTTGCTCAAGATGCAGTAACTTATCAATTGCCTCCTAAAGAAATGGCCGATTTATTATTGGCAAAATCTACTCCAACTGTAAATATCGATAGTAAAGGAGAATGGATGTTATTGATCGATCGCAATAGCTACCCATCTGTTGAAGAATTGGCTCAACCCGAATATCGAATTGCGGGTTTGCGGATCAACCCAAATAATTTTTCGCCAAGCCGTCAGAATTTCATTAATAATTTTACCCTGAAAAATATCAAGAACGGCAAAGAATATACGATTTCCGGATTGCCCACAAATTTATTGGCTGGCAATGTAACCTGGAGTCCATCTGAAAAAAAAATTGCATTTACCCATACCACAGATAAGGTAGTTGATTTATATTTTTTAGATGTTGCAACACAACAGGTTGGTAAAGCAAATAAAACTCCATTAAACCTTGTTATTGGCACAGCTTATACTTGGGTAGATGACAATACTGTTTTATATAAAACCATCATTTCACCTGCTTCCATGTTGCCCAAAGCTTCACTTATGCCCAAGGGGCCAACGGTGCAGGAAAATTTAGGCAAAGCTGCACCCAGCCGCACTTATCAGGACTTGATAAAAACGCCAAACGACGAAGAAGTGTTTGAATTTCTGGCAACTTCACAATTGATAAAAAATACCTCAGGCACCGAAACCAAGATTGGGAAACCATCGATTTACAGCAGTATGAGTTTATCGCCAGATACAAAATATTTGATATTACGTACTGTTAAAAAACCGTATAGTTACCTGGTACCTGCATTTGGTTTCAATTCAACTATCGGCATATATGAACTGACGGGCAAATTGGTAAAAACCCTGGCTCAACTGCCTTCCAGTGAATTATCTCCTTCTGGATTTGATAATATTTTGAATGCCCCAGGCAGATTTGATTGGAGAGATGATGAAGCAGCTACGGTAGTTTGGTCAATGCCTTTGGACAGTGGACTTTATAAAAATAAAATGGAATACCATGATGCAGTTTTTACATTAAGTGCCCCATTTACCGGTCAACAAAAAGAACTCTTCAAAACTAAATTTCGGTTTGCCGGCATCACCTGGGGCCATGCAGAATTTGCTTTAGTTAGCGAAAGATTACAAAGCAAACAAATGGGAAAAGTTAGCCGTCTCAATCCTTCAACAGGAGAAATGGAAACCTTATTTGAAAGAAGCTCGAATGATGCGTATAGTAATCCCGGTAATCCGGTCATGGCTAAAAACAAATTTGGTAGAAACGTTATTCAATTAATTGATGGAGGAAAAAAATTGCTCCTAAATAATCAGACCGGAAGTTCACCTAAAGGAGATCTTCCATTCTTAGCAAGCTTTGACTTAAGTACTAAAGAATTGAAACATATCTGGCGATGCGATGAAGGAATTTTTGAAGTAATTACTGATGTATTAGATAAGGATAAGCTGATTGTACTGACTCGTAAGGAAAGCCAGACAGAAGTACCTAATTATTACCTTAAAAATCTATACACAAAGTCAACTATTGCAACCATTACAAATTTCAGTAACCCATATCCGCAATTGGATGGTGTAAAAAAGGAAAAGATTTTTTACAAAAGATCTGATGGTGTTGACTTAACCGGCACCCTTTATTTGCCCAAAGGCTACGACCCGAAAAAAGATGACCAATTACCTGTTTTAATTTGGGCCTATCCTCGTGAATTTGAAAATGCGAATGATGCAACACAAATTCGTGGATCGAACAATAGCTTTACCCGAATTGGCTCAGGTTCTCCCATATTTTGGGTTACACAGGGGTATGCAGTTTTAGACAATGCAGAAATGCCAATTGTTGGTACGAATGGTAAAAAACCAAATGACAATTTTATTGACCAGTTAAAAATGAATGCAGAAGCGGCTATCAACAATCTTGCAAAAATGGGTGTTGGTGATCCCAAACGAGTTGCGGTAGGTGGCCATAGTTATGGCGCATTTATGACTGCAAACCTGCTTGCACATACCGATTTATTTAAAGCCGGTATAGCCAGAAGCGGAGCATACAACCGAACATTGACACCATTTGGTTTTCAAAATGAGGGTAGAACTTATTGGGAAGCATCTGAACTTTATTATGAAATGAGTCCTTTCAGTTATGCAAATAAAATAAAGACACCTTTACTAATGGTACATGGAGAAATGGATAACAATTCAGGCACATTCCCCATACAAAGCGAAAGATTGTACAATGCTGTAAAAGGACATGGAGGTACTGTCCGATATATTACACTTCCGTATGAAAGTCATGGATATACAGGTAAAGAGAATTTGCTCCATTTGCTTTGGGAAACAAATACTTGGCTGGAGAAATATGTAAAAAATGCAGGCACAAAAGCATTTTAATAATTTGAAATATGTTTAACCGAAAACTCCTCCATCATTGGGGGAGTTTTTTGTTTTAACACTTGATAGTGAAACTCCCAGTTAATCCTCATACTTTTTTTATCTTTGGCATCATATTTTCATATAAGATAAAAAAAATACCATTGAAATATCTTTTATTTATTTTCACAGTACTCATATCAACCGTACTTCTACAAGCCCAAAAAGTAGAGAGTATTCATTTTAACTTATATACTGACAGTTTAAAGAAGGGGCAGCATAATTATATCAATGTGGATGGAAAGTTAACGAATGGTAAGTGGCTGCCACTTACATCTGCAGAATTAAATTTCAGCAGTTCAGCCGGCACTTTTCAGGGAAATGATTTAATTCTTCCGGGAGATTTTAAGGATGAAAAAGTAAAAGTAATTGCCGAATTATTATCGAATCCTTCTATTAAAAAAGAAATTTTTATTTATATAAAAAAGAATGAAGACCCGGAGTTAAAAACTTTGGAAGAGATAAGCAAAAAACCGAAGAAGCAATAAACGATATTATCGGGTCTTTTTTGCGTCTTCCAAAAACTTGGCAAGACCAATATCTGTCAACGGATGTTTTAATAATCCCAAAATTGATTCCAACGGGCAGGTACACACATCGGCACCAGCTTCTGCACATTGAACAATATGATTTGGATTACGGATAGAAGCAGCCAACACTTCGGTCTTGAATCCTTGTAAGCTATAAATTCTTGAAATCTGTTCGATTAGTTGTACGCCATCCCAACCGCTATCATCAATGCGACCAATGAATGGAGATACGTATGTAGCACCAGCTTTGGCAGCCAGGATTGCTTGTCCGGCAGAGAAAACCAGCGTACAATTGGTTCGGATTCCATTATCGGTAAACCATTTAATTGCTTTGATCCCATCTTTGATCATAGGTATTTTCACCACAATATTTGGATGAATAGCAGCCAATTTATTTCCTTCTTCAATCATTCCTTCAAAATCGGTTGCGATTACCTCTGCACTGATATCACCATCTACCATTTCACAAATCAATGCATAATGATTATTGATGGCTTCTTCTCCTTTAATGCCTTCTTTAGCCATTAAAGAAGGATTGGTTGTTACTCCATCCAATATACCTAGATCGTTTGCTTCCTTAATCTGATCGAGGTTGGCAGTATCAATAAAAAATTTCATAAATGCGTTTATTATTAATAAATCATTATTAAGAAAGAAAAAAAATGGCAGGCTACTTACATCGCACCGCTACAACCGCCTATCCTTGCTGCCTTCCGACCCTGGGGAGGTTCGGCAGGAGCTGGTCGTATAAGACCTGCCGCCGCAAATATAGTAAAGCATGGTCAAATAATTTTTATAGAATAAAAAAATTATCAAATCATTTCAATAAAAATGAAAACTCATTGCTGAAAAAATGAATCTGAAAAATATTAGTCATCGCAATTGTCGGTGAAACACAGAACTGATGGTGGAATACCCTATCAATTCATCGGCCCGGCCTCCAAAAGCCCGGTAATAAACAAATACAGAATACAGATTTTCTGTTGCCCAATAATCTCCCTCTGCTTTAATGAAGTTTCGCTTCTCTCCTTTTTTCACAACATCATCCAGCAAAATAAATGAATAATTGTAAAAGCCCTGTTTCAGAAATAAGCTTTTTTCATACACCCCTTTTTCTTCATTAAACAACATAACACTGGATTCATCTGCCCGGTAATTATTCAATTCACCAAAAAGATAAATTGACTTTCCTTCAAAAGCCTTATTACCCGGTGGCGTGTATGTGAAATGCACATTGGCATAATCAGCTTGCCAATACGGATTATTGTCATCCATGTTTTCGAGACTGAATAATCCGTTTTGATCTCGGTAATAGATATAGGGTTTATTAACCTGTTCCCCATCCGGTCTTACATATACTTCAATGGGTTCTTTCTTGCTGTCGATTTTTTGCATACGGTCACTTTGCAATCGTAAACTTCTCAGATCGAGCCAACGCCACTCCTTACCCGCAGAAAAAGAATTTAAATTTTCATCATAATATTCAAAATAATTTCCCCGGTAAATATTCGGTCTGTTCAATTCGATGGCAGTTGGCCAACTATAGTTTTGCAACATGACAACTCGAATATCCTGTGGTCCTAATACATTCAGGGTTTTATCTGTATTGACAATAACCTGCAATTTTTGATGTGTTTTAAATAGTTGTGTATTGAAGGGTTGCTGAACCTGTGCGCCGATAGCAGACTTTTCATCTACCACAAAAAATCGTTTCGTAAAAAAAAGTTTAGAGGTATCCCCATTAATAAAAACCTTTAACAAATAATTACCCGATCGACTTGGCACACAATTCTTGTCCGGAAAAACTGCCTGGTAGTGAGTATATTTAGTTTTTACAATGGATGACTGCCGATAATTATTTATTCGCACATCCTGAAAACCCTTGATGTACTCAAACGTTTGCAACATGGCAGGTTTCCAATCGGCATTGCAAAGTTGATAACTATAATAATAATTTTTTACATCCGCATCCATATCATCAAAATGCAATTCCAGTTTATCCTCGCTATTTAAATGAATGACGGGGTATGCATAAGGGTCGGCATATTTAAAAAGTTTTATAGACTTTATATTATTCCGAAGCACTGCATCGGGTTGCTGTGCAATGCTTGCAAGAAAGAAGAAACAAAATAAAAAAGTGATGAATACTCTCATGATAATAGTAATGACTGCAGCCAATGTTGCAAATACCTTGCTATATTGTGAAAATAATTCAAAATTGTTCATAAAAATATGAACATGCCTATTTTTGAATAATAAACAAGCCACATTGAACATCTCCGGATTTATTGCAAAAAGAATTGCCTTTAATGATCAGAAATCATTTTCAAAATTTATTATTCGTCTATCGGTAACCGCAACCTGCATTTCGGTAGCAGTTATGATCATCACTTTATCCTTTGTAAATGGTTTCCAGGAAACGGTCAGTCAGAAAGTTTTCAGTTTTTGGGGTCATATCCGCGTACAACATAAACAACCTCAGAAATCGGCAATTGCCGAAGAGGTGGCGATTGAAAAAGATGACCGTGTATTTAATTTCATCAAATCAAATCCAGCCGTAAAAAGCATTCATCCATATGCTACTAAATATGCTATTCTAAAAACGAATACAGAAATTGAAGGAGTATTAATAAAAGGGTTGGACAAAACCTATGACCCGGTTCATTTCAGCCCGTTTATGCAGGAAGGCCGCTGGATAAAATTTAATGACAGTACATATAGCCGGGAAATTATCCTTTCAACAAAAACTGCCAAACTGCTTCAACTGAAACTGCATGACCGCTTATTAATTTATTTTATCCGATCGGATGGATCTTTGCGACCTGACAAACTTGAAATAGTTGGAATCTATAAAACCGGTATTGAAGAATACGATAAGTCATTTGCCATTGGCGATATGCATTTAATACAACGACTGAATGACTGGAAGAGTACAGAAATAGGTGGTTATGAAATTTTCTTAACCGACCATAAGAATATGGAAGACGTGGCTTTACAAATTCATGAATCAGATACGTTTCCAATGGTCTGGAATACTAAAACAATCAAGGATATTTATCCAAACATTTTTGATTGGTTGAACATGCAGGATACAACTAGAAACCTGTTGATCGCTTTTATGATCATCGTTGCAGTCATCAACCTGATTACCTGTCTCATCATCCTGGTTTTGGAAAGGGTTAAAATGATCGGCATCCTGAAAGCCGTTGGTGCCAATGACTGGACGGTTCAAAAAATATTTTTACAGCATTCGGTATACATTACCTTAACCGGCATTATAACCGGTGCCCTGCTTTCATTTGGGATACTTTTTTTACAAAAAACCACCGGCTTTATACAACTCTCCGAAGATGCCTATTATATGAGTACGGCAGCTGTAAAAATTATCTGGTGGCAGGTTGCTACGGTTTGTTTGTCCACTTTGGTCATTTGCTTTTTGGTTTTAACAATCCCTTCCTTTATTGTAAAAAAAATTCAACCTGTAAAAGCAATTCACTTCAGATAGGTTTTTACGACAAATGTGAAAGGATGATGGCTGTTGCAACTGCGGCATTTAATGATTCCGCTTTGCCTATACGGGGTATAGTAATTTTTCCGGTTATCAGTTTCTCCATTTTCGAACTGACTCCATTTGATTCATTTCCTATCACAATGATTCCTTCTTTCAATTTATTCATGGCCCTTACATCTGTACCTTCAAGGCAGGTTGCATAGATATGCATACCGGGATATTTTTTAAATCGGGTTTCCAGATCGTCGTAAATGATATTTATCCGTATTATACTTCCCATGGTTGACTGAACAACTTTGCTGTTGAAGCAATCTGCACAATCCTTACTGCAAATGATATTGCGTACACCGAACCAATCGGCTGTGCGAATGATGGTACCAAGGTTCCCGGGATCTCTGATGGCATCCAATGCTATGGTAAGCTTACCCGTTAAATCTGGATAAAAATCAATTTTCGGATTTTTTACAATTGCAATTACTTCGTTGGGCGTTTTTAAAGTAGAGATTTTTGAAAGTTCGGGTTCTGTAATTTCAACAATTTCATGCTTTCCATTATCCAAATTATTTTTATCGATCCAATGACGAAGTGCAAAGATTTTTACAATGTTCGCTTTATCCGATTTTTGCAACTCTTCCAAAAGCTTTGGCCCTTCGGCTATAAAAACCGATTCAGTATCCCTAACTTTTTTCTGGCCTAAACTTTGAATATATTTGACCTGCGATTTACTAAGCATTTATCTTCGTTTACTTATTATGTTACATGAAAAGTTTCAAACATACTGTTTTTATCTGATTGCCCTAATTGCTATCAGCATTATGTTCAGCTTTTCATCCTGCAAAACTACCGATGTAAGTTACAGATTACCGACCATCGTAAAACAATATCCGGAAAACAACCCATTTGTTTTTAAAACCAATATCAAGTTAGAAGGAAATTTTACAAACGATGAAAAAAATTCATTTTTATCCCGATTAAACAATCAGTTGGATGATAGCATGCGGGTAAGGATAGTTGAAAAACTTTCCTGGCAAGTGATGAAAAAACCGCCTGTATACAACTCAGAAAATGCAGATAAATCAATTGACTTTATGAGAAGTTTGTTGAAATCGGAAGGATATTTCCATGATAGTCTCCGATATGATACCCTGACAATAGTTAAAGAAAATAGAAAAGGAGATCAGTTAAGAACCATTGTAAATTTCCATGTTAGCCCCGGCAAATTAATCCGATTTGACTCAATCAGTTTTAATTTTAAAAACCCGGAATTGCAGGCACTTGCTATTAAAAATAAGCATGAGTCATTCGTTAAAAAAAATAATGCTTTCTCACAACCGGTAATTTCAAAAGAATTAGACCGTCTTGTTGACATTTATAGAAACAACGGATACATGCGATTTACTCGAGATGAAATAATTGGTCTTTGGGATACATTGGATGTTTCACTCTTGAATCCTACGTTCGATTTGTTTGAGCAGATTCAACTTTTAGAAAAACTAAGACAGCGCAGAAATAATCCAACCGTGGATGTGGAAGTTCGGCTTAGGCCAGGGTTGGATAGTAGTAAATTAACCAAATATTATATTGGTGCTATTACAATTTATCCCGATTTCAGTAAAGATACAATTGGGATTTCGCAAAAGATTTATGATGTAAATGGCAGCAAGATCATTTCCAATCACCAATTATTTAAACCTGGTTTTTTACCGACCAATGTTTATTTCAAAAGAGGCGATTTATATAATCAACGAAATTATTTCAAAATCATAAACCGTTTTAATGCTTTAGGTGCCTGGCGACTGGTAAATTTTGAACAAATTCCCAGAAACGATACAGACACAGTTGACTTAAATTTGCGATTAACACCTGCCGAAAAATATTCGTTTACTGCAAACCTGGAAGGAAGTATCAATACCGCTAATTACCTAGCCGGAAACCTTTTTGGATTGGGCCTAAACCTTGGTCTGCAAAATCGAAATTTTGGCATGGTTTCTAATCAATCCAATACCAATATCCGATTTGGAACTGAGTTGAATGTTTCTAAAGGACAGCAATTTGTACAAACCAGGCAATTTGTAATCAGCCATAATATCTTTTTCCCACGTACGATCCCGAAATTTTTTCCCTTACCGGAAAAATACAGGGAAAATATAAAAACAATTCTTTCAATAAACGCTGCACGCACAGAACGAAGAAATCTTTTTGACCTGACCACTTTTAACTCTTCCTGGGGATATGAAATGCAATGGAAGAACAAACTTTTTTCCTTAAAGATTCCGAATGTTGAATTCTCTAATTTGCAACCAAAGGACAGTTTGAAAAAGCTTTTTTTATTAAACCCATCCTTACCATTGATATTTAATGATGGCTTGGTTATATCAACTATTGGAAGTTATTTTGTCAGCAACTTTAAAAATAATTTTACCACATCATTTAGAATGAATGCAGAACAATCGGGTTTACTGACCGGATTGATCAGGAACAAAACATTGGATAGTAATCTTTACCGTTTTTTTAAACTAGATACTGAATTCAGGGCATCCAAAAAAATCAGAAAAAATGAATTGGCCTTTAGAGCTGTTGCTGCAGTAGGAATAGAATTTGAATCAACGACTGATCCTCAAAAACGAAAATATCTCCCGTTTTTTAAACAATATTTTGCCGGCGGTCCTAATAGTATGCGGGCATGGGGAATCAGGAAATTGGGTCCAGGATCAACTTCTAAACCATTCTCGTCTAGTCCTGATCGATTTGGTGACATTCAGTTTGAGATGAATGCCGAATACCGTTTTTATATTACCAGTATTTCGGGAGTAAAAATAAACAGTGCATTATTTACAGACATTGGGAATATTTGGTTTCTCCGCCCCCACCCCGATTTCCCAAATGGGGATTTTAAATTCAGCAATTTTACAAAAGATCTGGCAGTGGGTATTGGTACGGGATTGCGGATAGATTTTGATTTTTTCCTGATACGGCTTGATTATGCTTTTCAGGCAAGAAACCCATCCAGCGCAGATCCTTTAGTACAACACAAATGGTTTTACAACTGGAAATTTGACACCTGGAAACAAGGACAATTACAGTTAGGCGTAGGCTATCCTTTTTAAACTGTTCTGTTTATCCTGTTTTCAAAATCTTCCATACTGTCTGCATCTTCCAGTTTAAATTCGCCTATTCTTGTCCGGCACAAACTACTTAAATAAGCTCCGCATCCAATTTTATTCCCAAAATCAAATGCCAGACTTCTGATATACGTTCCGGTTGTACAAACTACCCGAAAATAAACTTTGGGTAATTCAATCCGGGTAATTTCAAATTCGGAAATAGTGACGGTACGTGATTCCATTTTTACTTCTTTCCCTTCTCTCGCCAATTTGTACACCCGAACCCCGCCCATTTTAATGGCTGAATGAATGGGAGGAACCTGGCTTATTTCTCCGATAAAATCTTTGGTTGCAAACTTTATATCATCTTCTGTTAAATGGCTGAATGATTTTTCATTTTCCGGAATACTTTCCAGGTCATAGGTCGGCGTTGTTGCACCTAAGGTAAATGTACCCGTATATTCTTTTTCCTGCGACATATATTCATTGATCTTCTTGGTATATTTTCCGGTACAAATTATCAGAAGTCCGGTTGCCAATGGGTCCAGCGTTCCGGCATGACCTACTTTTTTAATTTTTATAAGGTTTCTGATTTTTCGAACTACATCAAATGAAGTCCATTCAATTGGTTTGTTAATTAATAAAACCCTTCCTTCCTCAAAATTATTTTCTGTTTGCATGTGTATTCAATGTTTGCAAATGTAAGGTTTGAAAATATATTCAATTATTAAGGTTGTGTATCGTTAATTTAAACAGCTATTTATTAATTTTACTTTTTATGAAACTATGAATACAAATAAGATTTACATCCGTGCTATTGAACAAAAAGATAACCCATTATTAGCTACTGTTGTTAGAAACACATTGGCCGAATTCGGGGCCAATCATCCGGGAACTGTTTATTATGATACTACGACCGATTCGTTATTTGAAGTTTTTCAAACAAAAAATGCCGCCTATTTTATTGCAGAATTGAATGAGAAACTTGTTGGTGGTGCGGGTATTTATCCAACCGAGGGACTACCAGAAGATACTTGTGAACTGGTGAAAATGTATCTTTTACCTGAAGCAAGAGGAATTGGATTAGGTAAAACCCTGATTGAAAACTGCATTGTAAAAGCAATGGAAAATGGTTTTAAACGGATTTACCTGGAAAGCATGCCTGAATTAAGTCAGGCTCTGAATGTATATGCCAAATTTGGCTTCGAATACCTTTCAAAACCCATGGGAAATACCGGACACTTTGGATGCAGTTTATGGATGCTGAAAGAGTTGTATTAATAATGCCGCTACAAGACAGGCATTACTATAAAATAATCTATCTAATACCAATACACGACTAATCAACAACCTGTAAAACCTTATACATGGGACTAAACAGGTATTTTTTTCCGGTATTGACTTCGGTACATGTAAATCGCTTTCGAAGTTTATTTCCTTTTTGAAAAATCCTTCCATCATCTAAAACAAACATCGCTTTCACCGGCAATTCTTCAACCAATATCAACCTTGAACTTGCATGATCATAGTTTCTAAAAACCCGCACTAATCCATCTTCTGCACAACTGCTTGCCGCCGGATTCGATAAAGTCTTTAATAATTCTGCTTCAATATCTACAGGGAAAACTTTATTGCTGATAAACTGTGCAAGCATCTGACCATATAACAATTTCCATTCTTTACCATGTGACAATACTTTGTTGCCATGCTTCTCAAACGTTAATAAATGAGCTAATTCATGTAGTAAGGTTACCAGGAACTCGTAGACATTCAGGTTTCCATTTACGCTGATATGATGATTCCGGTTTGCTGTACGATGTTTATAATTGCCCAGTATAGTTTTTCGCTCCTTAGCAACCGTCAGGTGAACCTTGTAAAAATGGAGATACCTATTTACCGTATCAAATGTGCCGGCAGGTAAAAAATGTTGTAATTCATTGATCGGAACTTCTTTCTTAGGCATCTTTTTTCTGGTTCATCAATTTATAGAGAATTGAAACTTCAAGGAAAAGATAGACCAGATATAAACCCATACCGGTGAAGAATGACGGCTTATTAAATGTTGATTTAAAAATCAACAGATATGCTACTGTAGCAATAATAATTACAAAAAACTTCATCATCATACTTCCCATTATCGAACGAAAAAATGCATGCGGATTACTGTTTGACAAACTCTTTTTTGCCAGGTAAAACGAAACAAATGTCAAGCTATAGATCATTAGATTTATAACAACCAATACCCGAATATCAAAACCCCATTCAGTTAAAAATTTGAACCCGAAGATGAAAAATGTGGTGAGAATCAGAAACAATATTGTGATTGTGGAAAAGGGACCGGTTTTATTTTTTATCATCATCATTTTTTCTTTTCGACGTTTCTATGATTATTTTATACAAGATCAATGCTAAAGTGACCAAGGGAATCAGCCATACTAAAAGCGGAATTCCTATTGCAATCCACTGGTCTGCCTGATAGCCCAAAAATACGGCTATTGCTAGTGAAATGAATAATTGCATGCCAAGACTGGCATATCTGGATAGTTCTTTGTACGATTTATTTGACTGCTGTCTGGGCTTCATTGGTACTCATTTCTACAACATTAGCACCCATATGACACTGTCCGTTGAAAGTTGAACTTGGTTCAATCTGTAATTTAGCCGCGAAAATATTTCCTTCTACAACCGAATCTCCACGCAACAATAAAATATCTTTTATTTTAATATTACCGGATACTTTACCTACAATGTCTGCCTGGTTGCCTGAAATATCTCCTTCCACATACCCTGTTGCGCCAATAATTATTTTTGCCTGACAGTTGATGTTACCTACTATAGTACCGTCAATCCGGATATCATTCGCACTGCTGATATCTCCTTTTAATTTGGTACCCTGTCCAATAAGCGTTGTTCCATTACCGGAAGAGTTTAATTTTTCATTACTCATGTTCGTTTCAGATTTTGTCTTAAACATAATTTATGTTTTTATTCATTACTAAATTCATCTTTAGGCACAATAATTTTTGTTGTGTCGAGTTTTATAGATATATCTCCACTTAAAACTTTTTGTATCCCATCGATATATTGTCCTTGAAAATGAATTTGCTTTTCTAATGAATCAGTCCTGAATTTTAAGTTTCGATACTCTCTGCCCAATCTAAGATCATCATACCCCGGTATATAATATTTCAACGGGGTAAAAACAATCAACGCAACCGTGAAGCCAACTAAAACAACAAAAATGCTGCTCATAACAATATAAACACTCAAACGGGAAAGTTTAAAAGTTACCACCTCCTCATATGTATCATCATTCATTATCAGCAACCGATATCGGTTTCGCAATCGTTTTAATGTAGAACCGGCATCCAATTTCATCACATGCTGAGTTTAAAAAATAAAGGTAATAAATACCGATTTGTATATAAGCCTTTAAATATAGGTTTTAAAGGAAAATAATAGCAGCAATTTATAATAAAAGATTTAAAAATCAGTTTATAAGACAATAGATTGCGCACATAATGAGAATTGCATTTCAGTTCGTTTTTACTGCTTGTTTCCTGATACTTACACATTTGCCGAATTCCACATTTGGTCAGAAAGGAGAACAACTGGATATTAAAAAACCAAAAGAACTGGATTCAAGGGTTCTTCGTTCAGAAAAATCGGACCAGGGAAAATTTAGCCTGCCAAAAAGGTTCTTTCAAAATGGCTTTACCCATTACAATTATTTCTTTAATGCCAATACCAAACTGAATGATATTGTGGAATCGGCAAAAGCTGCATATAAAGATGACTTTTCCGAATTATTGTCTTTCTACAATTTCAGTTTAGATAAAACTTTAAGTGACAAAGAACAGTTAGATTCCGTCATTTATAAATCGTCAACCGGTATTGTGTTACATGATCTGCGTAATGATTGGATTGATAACTTGTACCTGCTTTGGGGGATCTCCTATTATTTACAGAAAGAATTTGATTCAGCTTATTATACTTTCCAATATATAAATTATTCATTCGCAGAAAAAGAAAAAGACGGTTATTACAAATATATCGGTAGTAGAATGGATGGGAATAATGCGCTTTCCATTGCTACAAAAGAAAAAAACAGTCTACCCAAAAAAATATTC
>JAYWEL010000181.1:0-20467 GCA_043779285.1 Chitinophagaceae bacterium
AGGTTTTTCATTGCAGAAGAATAGCTGCCATTGTATTCCGGTGAAACCAAAATGAATGCATTTGCGTCAAATATTCTTTTGGTCAGGGGTTTAAATTCGTCGGGAGTATTTTCAATCGAACTGAAAACTGTGTTGATTGGTGGGAGGTTCCAATCATATAAATTAATCAGGCCTATTTGATGCGATGTGCATTCGGATAAATTATTCTGTAAATACAGGGCAACACGTTTGGTAATACTTTCCTTTCTAGGACTTCCTGAAATGATTTCGATATTCATTAGCTATTTAACAATTGTTCAAAGTATTTGAAAATGTAAAAGTATCTTCTTTTAAATTAAGCCCTTTTTTAAATAAAAAAACCTGCTATGTGCAGGTTTTTGAATAAGTTAATAGAATTATTTATTTCAAAACAGGCAGAATGATTTTTGAAGCATTTACGGAATCATGTAAAACCTGAATGGTTGATTTGATAAAATCTTTTTCATCGGCTTGATAAATAGTTAAAAATTGTTGTGGATTCCGGTCTGCAAGCGGAAACCAACTGCTCTGTATCTGAATCATCAACCGATGTCCTTTTTTAAAAGTATGTGCCACATCGGGTAATTCAAATTTTACATGCTCTGTTTTATTTGGTTTCATTGCTACCGGTGTTTCAAAACTATTTCTAAATTTTCCCCGCATAATTTCCCCACGAACCAACATTTGATAACCACCCATTGGATAAGAACTACCAACCCCACGGTTTGGTTGTGCAATATCTCCCTTGTAAGCAAAATCATCCGGAAAAACATCAATCAGTTTTACCACAAAATCGGCATCTGTAGTAGAAATTTTTACCAATAAATCTGCGATCACAGAACCACCAAGTGTTAAATCTTCTGTGAGGATTTCTGTTTCAAAACTAATTACGTCCGGGCGGCGGTTAGCAAACCGTTGATCATCGGTCATGTATTCCCTGGTACGGCTTTGATGAACATCTTCGGTATAGGGAACGGGTTTTACCGGATCGCTGATGTATCCGGTAAAACTATTTTTATCTGCCGGGGCGGTCCAGGAAAGTTTTCCGCCGGCCTGCAGGTAAATTGCTTTATCCTGTTTTTGTTCAGGAGGCCATGCTGCAAATTGCTTCCAGTTATTTTCTCCGGTAAAAAATATGCTGGCACCATTTATTTTACTGATATCTCCTTTGCCTTTTAAATAATAATTGAAAAAAGGGATTTCAATATTATTCTGATACCAGTGCGATGTATTGCATGAAAATTTTACATTGCCCAGCTTTGTACCATCGTTTGACGCCCATTGACCATGATACCAGGGACCCATGACTATTTTGTTATTGGTTTGCGGACTTTGTTTTTGAATAGCCTTGTATAAATTCCATGCGCCAAAACAATCTTCTGCATCAAACAAACCACCAACAGTAAGCATGGCAGGTTTGATATTATACATGGCTACTCTTGCATTCCGGGCTTTCCAAAAATCATCGTAATTGGGGTGCTGGTACATTTCGTGCCAGAATTTGATGCTGTCACCCATTTTCACAGCAAGGTTTTTAAGTGTAGCTGTTTCCAGGTAAAATTTATAATTATCTTTTATTTTAAATTGATATCCCGGTGAACCGATGGTTGTTGGTTTTGGACGGGGTTTGCCGAAAGAAGAATAAAATACAAATCCATCCATTGGGAAGAATACGCCATTATGATGGAAGTCGTCACCCATAAACCAATCTGTTACCGGTGCCTGCGGACTAACTGCTTTCAGCGCCGGATGGTTACTGGCAGCAGTCATCGTAGTATAAAAACCGGGGTATGAAATTCCAAACGTTCCAACCTTTCCATTATTCGATGAAATATTTTTGATCAACCAATCAATTGTATCATAGGTATCGCTGGCTTCATCTGTTTCATTATTTTTTTTATTGGCATTGAAAGGACGGACATCTACAAACTCACCTTCACTCATCCAACGGCCTCGCACATCCTGTGTAACCATAATATAGTTTTCACGCAGATAATAACGTTGATAGCTATTCCAGAAACTGCTGAAATTAGATTCTCCATAAGGAGCACAACTGTAAGGCGTTCTTTTCATCAAAAAAGGATGTAGTTCTGTGTGATCGTTTGGTATATAAATAGAAGTGAAAAGTTTTACCCCATCCCGCATGGGAATATAGCGTTCAATTTTAGTATAGTTGTCTCTGATCCACGCTGAATCCTGTGCATTTTGTGCAAAAACGAAAATGGGTATTAAAAAAAGAAATAAAAGGACAGAACGTTTCATAATTATTAGTTTTGAGTAACTAATGTAAACAAATAATTCAAACTATGAATGCGAATGAAGAACTGATCTATAAATTCTACACTGCTTTTCAGCAGTTGGATTATAAAACCATGCAGGCATGTTATGCCGAAGAAGTGATCTTTTACGATCCCGTTTTTGAAACATTGATCAATGAGGAGTTGCTGGTCATGTGGGAAATGATTTGCAAAAAGGCGAAAGATTTTTCCCTGACCTTTACCGATGTGGAAGCTGATGAAGAATACGGAACCTGCACCTGGGTGGCCACATATAGTTTTTCGAAAACAAACCGGAAAGTCGTCAACAAAGTCAAGGCACATATGCGTTTTAAGGACGGTAAAATAATTGAGCATACCGATCAGTTTAATTTATGGATATGGAGCGAACAGGCATTGGGGATATATGGAAAACTATTCGGTTGGAGTGTATTCATTCAACGGAAAATCAGGAAGTCGGCTCAGAAAAATCTGGCAGATTATATGAACAAACATTATCCGGTAATGTAAAAACGATCAAATACTATTATGGCAAACAGACGGAAATTTTTACAAAATTCTTTTTTAGGAAGCCTTGGATTACTCATCAATAAAAAGAATGATATTGGTTATAAGAATAATTTTCAATCAAGGGTTCTTGATAAGCCGGTTGTCATATCAACCTGGGATGCAGGCCTGGCCGCAAACAAAGCAGCCTGGGAAGTTTTGAGTAAAGGAGGACGGGCATTGGATGCCGTAGAAAAAGGAGTGATGGTCACCGAAGATTCACAGAACTGTTGCGTGGGGTTGGGTGCAAACCCCGACCGGGATGGTTTTGTAACATTGGATGCCTGCATCATGGATGAATTTTCGAATTGCGGCAGTGTAGGTTTTCTGGAGAGAATAAAGCATCCGATTTCTGTAGCTAGACGAGTGATGGAAAAAACGCCACATGTCATGCTGGTAGGAGTAGGGGCACAACAGTTTGCAATAGCCGAAGGGTTTAAATTAGAAGAGCATAAACTTTCGGAGGCTGCAAAGAAGGCGTATGAAAACTGGTTAAAAAGAAATGATTATAAGCCCCCTTCTATCAATATCGAAAACCAGCCTGTCCGGCAGGCAGGCAAGCAGGAGCATGGGCCTTTTGCACCGGCTAAACTAGATGATGGCGAATGGAATCATGATACTATTGGTATGGTTGCTATGGATGCAAAAGGAAATTTAAGTGGTAGTTGTACCACCAGCGGAGCAGGATTTAAGATGCGAGGAAGGTTGGGTGATTCGCCGATAATCGGTGGCGGACTTTTTGTAGACAATGAAGTAGGAGCAGCTACAGCAACCGGTCAGGGTGAAGATGTGATCCGGATCTGTGGTACACATACTGTTGTAGAACTCATGCGCCAGGGTTTATCTCCCGAGAAAGCATGCAAACAGGCTGTGGAAAGAATAATTCGGATAAAAGGAGATAAGGCTAAAGATATTCAGGTTGGTTTTTTAGCGGTAAACAAAAAAGGAGAGTTTGGTGCATTTGCCATACATACAGGTTTTTCCTATGCCGTTAAAAATGATTCAGAAGAAAAACTGTATAGTTCTAAAAGTCATTTTTCTTAATCCACTTTATGGAGTCATTATCAGAAAAATATATCATTGAAATTGCTACATCCGATTTTGCAACTACCAAATCAGCAGTAGAAGGTGGGGCCAACCGGATCGAACTTTGTGCCAACCTTGCAGAAGGTGGCACTACGGCATCATATGGATTGATAAAGAAATGCAGAGAGTCCTTTAATGTGTCTTTGTATCCCATCATTCGTCCAAGGGGTGGCGATTTTTTGTATACTGATCATGAGTATGAGATTATGTTGGATGATGCAAAAATGGCTAAGGACTTGGGTTGTGAAGGAATTGTGATCGGATTGTTGAGTAAGGATGGAACAGTGGATATAAAAAGAACATCTGTACTTATTGAATTGGTTTATCCTTTGGGAGTTACTTTCCACCGTGCATTTGACCGTTCCAGAGATCCATTTGAAGCTTTGGAGCAATTAATAAATATTGGTTGTGAACGCATTCTTACATCCGGTCAAAAACCATCTGCTCCCGATGCTGTTGAGTTAATTTTGAAATTAAATCAAGTTTCAGATGAACGAATCATCATCATGCCGGGAAGCGGTGTACGAACAGATAATATAAAAATGCTTGCAGATAAAACCGGCTGCAGGGAATTTCATTCATCTTTAAGGACAAAGAGAAAATCAGCCATGGAATTTATTCATCCGTCATTTGAAATGAGCGAGGAAAGTTATTTTAATAATGCCATTGATGTGCAGGAAGTAATTGCAATTCGACAAGCTTTAGAAATTTAATTAGAATTGTATAAAAGAATATTACCTGACCTGACATTTTTTATGAGTTGAAAAAGAAATATTTTTTAATTTAGTAGAATAAAAACATTAATCATGAAGAAACTTATTGCAATTTTTTCGATTTTTATTTTAATAATAGCCTGCAATAGTGCAGATACAAATAAAGCAGAACCTGTAGTGGAAGATATAACGGTGGATATCACAAAAGATCCGGTATATCAGGCTGCACTGGCTATTGAAGCAAAAAGCGATTGTATTACTTGTCATAAATTGGATGAAAAATTGATTGGTCCATCTTACAAAGAAATTGCAACAAAGTATGCCGCCAACCAGGAAGAAATGATTCCAAAGCTTGCTGCAAAGATTTTATCAGGTGGGCAAGGAGTTTGGGGTGAAGTACCTATGACCCCACACACCGCACTAACAAAAGAGGAGGCAGAAACACTGGTTAAATATATTTTCCTGTTAAACAAATAAGTTTGGCAGTATAAAAAAAGGAGCTTTTGTAAGCTCCTTTTTTTATTAATCTACTTGCGTAATTTTTATAACATTTGTTGGTAAATGCAGGTGCACAGGTGTGCTTCCGGTATTGATGACAATATCCCCATTTTTGATAAATCCTCTTTCTTTCAATATGTCTATTTGTCCGGCTAATATCTCATCCAGGCTTTCCTCTTCGCCATAATAAAATGCACGAACTCCCCAACTGAGTGATAATTGATTCACTAAACTTATTTCTTTAGTGAAAATAAATAAAGGGCTTTTTGGGCGGTACGAACTAAGCATAAAAGCAGTGTACCCGCTTTGTGTCATACCTATTAATGCTTTTGAATTCACATCCTTGGCTAGTTTACATGCATTGTAACAAATGGCATCACTTAAAAAAGAAGGAGAGTGATGCTTTGGTTCTAATTCTTCTTCCAGGTTGTATTTATATTCTTCTCTCTCTGCTTCAAGAATTATTTTTCGCATGGTTTCAACGACTAATGTTGGGTTTTGTCCTGTTGCAGTTTCCCCACTAAGCATAACTGCATCAGCACCATCAAGCACTGCATTAGCCACATCAGTAACCTCACTTCTATTGGGTTGGTTTCGTTCAATCATGCTTTCCATCATTTGTGTTGCAACTATGACAGGTTTTGCACGGTGCAAACATTTTTTGATGATTTGTTTTTGAATCAATGGAACTTGTTCAATTGGAATTTCTACTCCCAGGTCTCCTCGTGCAATCATAATTGCGTCAGAAGCCACGATGATGTCACGGATATTCAGAAGTGCTTCTGGCTTTTCAATTTTTGCAATGATTTTGGCTTTGGATTTTTTTTCATTCAGTTTATTCCGAAGTATTTCTATATCGTTGACATTGCGTACAAACGAAAGTGCTACCCAGTCTAGCTTTTGTTCTATAATAAATTCAAGGTCTTCAAAATCCTTGTCAGTAAGTGCGGGTAATGAAATTTTTGTATCGGGTAAATTGATTCCTTTTTTAGATGATAATGTGCCTCCTAATGTTACTTCCAACTGAACATCATTATTCGGTAAAATATCTTTCACCCGCACTTCAATTTTTCCATCATCAATTAAAATCTTATTGCCAATATTTACGTCGGTATGAAAATTTGGATAAGAGACATAAATACGTTCTTTCGTGCCAATTAATTTTTCATTGGTAAACGTAAGGATGTCACCGATATTCACATCAATCGATCCGTTTTCCATTTCACCTACTCTTAATTTGGGACCTTGCAAATCACCCATGATAGCAATGTTGACCGGCTCATTTTCATCTATCTTTCTTATGTGTTCAATTATTTTTGCTTTGTCTTGGTGTGAACCATGGGAAAAATTCAATCGAAATACATTTACACCTGCATAAACTAGGGAGAGTAATTGGTCGTAACTATCACACGCCGGACCTACTGTTGCAATTATTTTAGTTCTGTGATTGATGTGCTGTATTCCGGTCTCTTTATTCATCGAACGATAGAAATACTTATCAAGGGTTTTTGTCATTAGTAAGGGGCTAAAATTTATTTAAATAATATTTATGATGATAATACTTTAATGATGTGCATCCATTCATCATTTATTTTCGATTTGTTTTTTACAGCTTTCTCTAAGGGTATATAATGCATTTTGTTATTTAGAATACCAACGAAGATATTGTATCTGCCTTCAATCAAACTTTCTACTGCATGATAGCCCATTCTGCTTGCCAACAAACGATCTTGGCATGTTGGAGAACCTCCCCGTTGAATGTGTCCTAAAATACAAACTCTGACTTCTGTTTGAGGAAGTCTTTCTTTAATGATTTTTGCCACTTCATTGGCGCCACCAAATTCATCCCCTTCGGCAACAACAATGAGGTTTACCAATTTCATTCTCCGTTCTTTTTCTTCTAACGAAGCAATGATGTCTTCAATAATCGTTTTCTTTTCAGGGATTAAAATATTTTCTGCTCCCGTTGCAATACCACTATGCAATGCGATGTATCCTGCATCCCTTCCCATGACCTCAATAATAAAAAGACGATCATGTGCTTCTGCGGTATCCCGTATTTTATCAATAGCTTCTACAGCCGTATTTACTGCGGTATCAAAACCAATGGTAAAATCAGTACCATAAATATCTTTGTCTATCGTACCGGCAATTCCGATACAGGGGATGTCAAATTCTGAACTGAAAGCAACTGCACCACGGAAAGATCCATCCCCTCCGATAATAACCAGCCCATCAATCCCTTTTTGAGTTAAATTGTCAAATGCTTTTTGCCTTCCTTCCTTAGTATAAAAATCAACACTTCTGGCAGTTTTTAATATGGTACCCCCACGTTGAATGATATTTGCCACCGAGCGGCTTTCCAATTTAACGATATCATCTTCAATCAATCCCTGATAACCACGCATAATACCATAAACTTCCAGTCCGTTATAAAGGCCAGTTCGTACAACGGCTCTAACGGCAGCATTCATGCCGGGAGCATCACCTCCGGATGTAAGTACGCCGATTTTTGTAATTTTTTTTGTCATCAATGAGTTTCTTTCAATTAAAAATTTAGGATGTAGTCTAAGTCAGCATTAAATTTACGCTTAGACAAGTTATGTTTTGTCAAAAATAAGCTTTTGTTTTTGACAGTGTATTTAGAACACAGGTATATTGAACCTCTATTTTAATAAATTTTACAATGAAAATATTAATTACCGGAGCAAATGGTTTTTTGGGATATTATCTTGTTAAACAATTATTGTTAACTGATTTTGATATAATAGCAAGTTCAAAAGGTGAATGCAGGTTACCGTTTGAAGATGAAAAAAAATTTCAATATGTTTCAATGGATTTTACAGATCCATTTGCAGTGCATGATGTATTTGAGCAATATCAACCAGAAATTATCATTCATGCCGGAGCCATGAGTAAACCCGATGAATGTGAAGAAAATCAGTGGCAATGCTATATTACCAATGTAGAAGGAACCTTGAATTTGTTGATGAATGCCGAAACATACAAATCTCATATTTTATTTATTTCTACCGACTTTGTGTTTGATGGCGAAACCGGGATGTATGCAGAAAACGATAAGCCGGCTCCCGTAAATTTTTATGGTAAAACAAAATGGGAAGGAGAGGAGGCCGTGATGGCTTATTCTGCCGATTGGACAATAGTACGTACTGTATTGGTTTATGGGAAACCAGTAACCGGGCGGCAAAATATTCTTTCCATGGTAAAACAAAAACTGGAAGACCTTGAAGAATATTTTGTTGTGCATGATCAGGTAAGAACACCTACTTATGTAGAAGATCTTGCGGATGCTATTATTTCATTGGTGAAGAAAAAAGCAAAAGGAATTTTTCATATTTCAGGCGATGAAAAACTTACCCCGTATGAAATGGCATGCAAAACTGCAGATTTTTTAAAGATGAATAATAGTGTAATCAAACCGGTTGCTACAGCCGATTTTCCCCAGTCGGCAAAACGGCCATTAAAAACCGGGTTTAATATTGATAAAGCCAGAAAGGAAATTAATTATTCGCCTGTTTCATTTGAAGAAGGGTTAAAAAGAACTTTCAATGACTCGGAATATTAGTTCATCATCAGCACGTTTACACTTCTTTGTAAAATATTAAAAGCAATTTCCGCCATCAGGTTTTCTTTGTCCAACGTAGGATTTACTTCGGTGATTTCGAAGCAACATATTTTTCTGTTTTGCATAAACTTACTGATCAAATCTTCTGCTTCCCGTTCTTTTAATCCATTGTTTACCGGGGTTCCGGTTCCTTTTGAAATAGAAGAATCCAAACAATCAACATCAAAACTTATATAGATATCGGTACAATCGGAAAGGTATCTTAACGAAGAACGAACCACACTCTCCGGTCCTTTGCTTCTCACTTCTTTTGTAGTAATAACTTTTATACCGTATTTTTCAATCAGGTGTTTCTCTTCTTTTTCAAAATCTCTTAACGAAATCAAAACAATGTCTTCGGGTAATACTTTCGGTGAAATTTTTCCCATGTTTTTTAATTGGTTCCACGACTTCATTGTCTCCGGGTCAACCTGGTGTACCGCACATTCCAAATTATCTTCGTTGATAGCCGAAGCCAACGGCATACCATGCATATTGCCTGTTGGTGTAGTGTATGGTGTGTGAAGATCGGAATGTGCATCAATCCAGATTACACCAAGCTTGCTTTTTGGCTTTGCCATTTTTATGCCAGCCATCGTTGCACCGGCAATACTATGGTCGCCACTAAGTACCACGGGAAAAAAATTATTTTTTATCGAATCGGAAACTGCTACACTTACTTTTTCGTACATGGCCACAACCCCTTTTATTCTTTTGGCATAAGGCGATTCGATCGGTTCGAAAAGCAATTTGTTTTCGTGAGGTATTTTTTCTGAAGGGAAATGAATAAAAAAATTACTCATAAAATCAAGTGCGGCAATTTTAACGGCATCAATACCCAAGCTGGCTCCACGTGTACCGGCTCCTATTTCGGAAGGAACTTCTATCAACTTAATATTCTTCATGAGAAATATTTGGTGTAATATAATTTGAAAGTATTGCGTTATTGAATTCAGATCATTTGAAACCGGCAAGGACATTTCGATAACCCACCCGTTAATAAGAAAATAGAAAATGCAAACTATAAAAATCAATTAACTATTTGAATATGATCGATCAATAAGTAAATGTAAGTTAAAGGATTTTTGTTTGCAAGAATTTGAAAAAGTTTTCATTATTCAGTTATGCATGTGCTGCCAGCATAGGTATTTTACTATGCAGAGCCAGTTGCTTTGTATGCGAACCATTAAAAATTTTTTCAAATAAGGTATGGTATTTCGGAATGGTTATAAGCATATCGATATGCTTGTCGGATATAAATTTTTCGACAGAATCATAGAAGTCGTACATACCTAAAAAATAAAAATCGGGTTTGTATTCGATAAACATGTCCTCGAGTTTTTTACATTTGTTTTTGTATTCAGCAGTGATAGAAATATAGAGATCGCTGTTTATATTGATGATGTGGAGAGAAGAATCAAAGAAATCTAAAATTGTTTTGATAAACAAAGAAGGAATATGGTATTCAACTTCATTGAAATCACAGGTCATAGCAATGTTTTTGATGCCATTAAATTTGGTGTCTGCTGGGATTATCATCACCGGACAAATATTCTTTTCAATCATCTTTAATGTATTGCTTCCAATAAAAAAATTGGATATGGCTGATTTACCGGTTATGCCCATCACAATTAAAGATGCCGCTTTTTGAAAAGCAAGTTTTTCAAGGCAACCAACAAAATCTGTATGCATTTCTGAAACACATTCTATTTCTTTATCTCCTTTTTCCAATAATTCTTTTTTGAGGTTTTGTAAATAACTATCAATGGTTTCTTTTTCATCTTCATTCCTGTACATGTTGTAAAGTATAATCTTCACATCCAGATTGCCACTGAACATCATCGCAGAATAACGGGTTGCATTGAGAGAAACATCTGAAAAATCAATTGGAATTAGAATAATTTTCATGATTTGATAGCTTAAAATGAGGAGAAAATTGCCATCCTCATTTTTATAAATTTACGATAATAATGGAAATTAAGGTCGATTGAATGATTGGAATACCTGATAATCAATGTAGTACTTCGTTCTAAGAAATTTAAAAAGATGAAAAATCCGTTATATTGCTAAAATGCGTATGTATTATTTATTGGTTTCAACCTTTTTGCTTAAAACATTTATTCCAAAAGTATATTTAGAAGCCAATCACTTATATTCGCCCACTGAAAAGGAGGAATAATTGTGCGTTTAAAATCATTAGAAATTAAGGGGTTTAAAAGTTTTGCAGATAAAACGATTGTAAACTTCGACGAAAATATTACCGGCATTGTTGGACCAAATGGTTGCGGCAAAAGCAATATTGTAGACAGTATTCGCTGGGTAATTGGTGAGCAAAAGATCAGCCATCTGAGATCTGAAAACCTGGAAAGTCTTGTTTTCAATGGGTCAAAGACCCGTAGTGCCAGTGGATTGGCAGAGGTGAGCCTGACTTTTGAAAACACCAAAAACCTGCTACCCATCGAGTTTAGCACCATTACAATTACCCGTAAATATTATAAAAACGGAGATAGCGAATACCGCTTAAATGATGTGTTGTGCCGGTTAAAAGATATCCAAAATCTTTTTATGGATACCGGTATTACCACCGATAGTTATGCCATTATCGAATTAGGCATGGTGGATGACCTGATCAAGGATAAGGAAAACAGCCGTCGTAAGATGCTGGAACAAGCTGCAGGAATCAGTATTTACAAAACAAGAAAGAAGGAAGCAAAATTAAAACTGGATGCGGCAGAGCAAGACCTTGCCCGTATTGAAGATTTACTTTTTGAAATCAATAACCAATTAAAATCGCTGGAAAATCAGGCAAAAAAAGCAGAGAAATATTTCGAGATTAAAAAGGAATACCGGGAGATCAGTATTGAATTAGCCAAAGCCGCTTTGGAAGGTTTTAATCTGACCTTTAAAGAATTGAACGATAAGCATGATGAAGAAACGGACAAGCGGATTAAACTTGAAGCAGAAATAGCAACGGAAGAAGCTTCTATAGAACAGGAGAAATTCAGTTTCATTGAAAAAGAAAAAGAGCTCCAAAACCTTCAACATACATTTAATGACCTGGTACAAAATGTACGTACCAAAGAAAATGATAAAAATCTTTCCGCTCAGCGATTGGAGTATTTGAAAGAAAGAGAAGGCAGCCTAAATGAATTTTTGCAGAAAGCTGAAGGGCAAATAAAAGGCATTAATGAAAGCATTGAATTCAGTAAAGTTCAGATTGTAGAAGAAGAAACTGCACTGGATGGATTAAACGAACGTTTGGAGAATCTGAAATCGGATGTGACTTCAAAAAATCTGGTGTTGACAGAAAAAAGATTTTTGGTAAATAATTTAAGAAACGAATTTCAAAACAATCAACGTAACCAATTTGAATTTGAAAAAAGAGTGGCCGTTGCAGATACGTCTGCACATAATTTGCAAAGAGCCATCGGGCAATTGGAAGAAGAAATTGAACTGAGACAGGAACAGCTTCTAAAGCTGGAACAAGAAAAGCTGATTAAGGAAAAAGAACTGGAGGTGAAGAAAATAGACCTTGAACAACTTCAGCAACATAATGAAAATACCAAGGATCAGATCCTGCAAACACAAGCGATCCTTGAAACACTGCGAAATAAATTGGCCGAAGAAACCCGTAAGCTGGATGCAAGGAAGAATGAACACGACCTGTTGAAAAGCCTGATCGATTCGATGGAAGGTTATCCGGACAGTGTGAAATTTTTACATAATAATCCAAACTGGAATCATGAATCTCCGATTCTTTCCGACATTATTTATGTAAAAGAGGAATTCAGAACAGCCGTTGAAAATGTGCTGGAGCCCTATTTGAGTTATTATGTAGTCAATGATTTACAGGAAGGATTGAAAGCCGTTCATTTGCTGAGTGAAAATAAAAAGGGCAAGGCTAATTTTTTCCTTTTAGATCAATTGAATAGTTTAACAAATACGCCTATTGCAAATCCACCTGCCGGAACCATTTCAGCCATGGCAGTTTTAGAAGTTGACGAAAAATATAAAAAATTGGCGATTCATCTTTTGGCCAATGTTTTCATTGCCGAAAATGAAGATGCGTTGCATGCAAATTCGAATGGATTTGTTATTCTTGAAAAGAACGGGAAATTTGTAAAAGGAAAATATTCATTAAGTGGCGGTAGTGTTGGATTATTTGAAGGAAAGAAAATTGGCCGTCAAAAGAATTTAGAAAAATTACAGGAAGAGATTTCAATGCAGTCAAAAATTGTTGCGGAATTACAGGCAAATATTCAGACAAAACATAATGAAGTCATCGTTTTCAATGAAGCACTTCGTGAAAAGTCTTTACGTGAAACTGAACAGGAAATTCAGCAACTGATCAACCAGGTTTTTTCTTTGCAAAATAAATCCGAAAATCTTCAACTGTCGCAAAAACAAGGTGCTAACCGATTAGCAGATCTTCATACACAATTGCAACAGACCCATGAATCCGTTGCCGGTACAAGAACAGAATTGATAAGTCTGAACGAATTATTACAAGTAACTGCAAACAATCTTGCACAGGCCGAAGAAACCTTCAAATTGGAAGAAGCAGGGTATAATGAATCACTGAATCAGTTCAATGAATTCAATCTTCAATTCATCCGGCAACAAAGTAAAACGGCTGCATTAAAACAGGAACTTTCATTTAAAACAAATCAGTTAAATGATTTGACAACGCAGAAAGAAAATAGTACTTCTCAATTAGCAGATACAAAAAATCAAATGGAGGAATCTGCTGATCAGTTGAAAATATTCAGTGAAGAATTGCTGAACTTGATGAAGAAGAAAGAAGAAGAAGAAAAACGATTAAACGAAGCAGATCAGCTTTATTATAATGTTCGAAACCAATTGAGCGAAAAAGAAAGTGCTATTCGTTTGAAGGTGAAGGAAAAAGAACAGATAGAACATTTGATAAGTGCCATCAAAGATAAATTGAACGATTTAAAACTTTCATTGGCAGGTACACGTGAACGATTGAATGTAGAGTTCAGAATAAATGTTGAAGACATCATCGATCAGCCTCGCACAGGCGAAGTTTCGGTAGAAGAGTTACACGAAAAAGCCGATCGTTTAAAAAAGCGAATGGAGAACCTGGGAGAAGTTAATCCAACCGCCATTGAAGCTTACCAGGAAATGAAGAAGCGGTATGAATTCATTCTTGATCAGAAAAATGATCTTATTTCAGCAAAGGAAAGTTTGATGAAAACAATTGCCGAAGTAGAAACCACGGCCAACCAAAAATTCCTGGAAACGTTTAATAAAGTAAGAGAAAATTTTCAACGTGTATTTAAAGTGTTGTTTTCAGAAGATGATCATTGTGATCTTACGTTGGAGAATCCGGATAACCTGGCTGAAACAGGACTGGATATTGTAGCCAAGCCAAAAGGAAAGAGGCCAAGTAGTATTAACCAGCTAAGTGGGGGAGAACGTACACTTACAGCTACTGCATTACTGTTTGCCATTTACCTGATCAAGCCTGCTCCATTCTGTATCCTGGATGAGGTAGATGCACCATTGGATGATGCTAACGTTGGAAAGTTTACAAAAATGATTCGGGAGTTTAGTGATAATTCCCAATTCATTATTGTTACCCACAACAAAATGACCATGAGCACCGTGGATGTAATTTATGGAGTAACCATGCAGGAGCCGGGAGTAAGTAAACTGGTTTCAGTCGATTTTAGAAGCCTGAGTGATAATCAGAACTAACGCATATATGTATATATTGTAAGCAACCTTGCGGACAGTCCCAATAAAAATTACAGTTTGTGGTATTGATGGAGACAAGATTATACGCCCAGGCTCGTGGCTCAAGAGCCACTCTAATAAAATGTCTTCCAAACCTGTTAAAGATTTTTGGTTTGTAATTCACGAAACTTGGCGTGAGGCACACAAACCCCGACACAAAGCCAACCTTGCAAAAGAGCAAAAAAAATCGTTGAGCGACAAGAAAGTTAATTAAGTTGAGACCTTGATAAAATTTGGGGTAGAGGGTAAGACAAAATCACCTTCGTTTTTTCTTTTTTGGAATTTTATTACTGCCTGATTGGCCTGCTGTAATTTGCTTACCCGGAATCCATTTATAATTTTGGTTTCGGGCATAGTCAATTTCATGACAAGAGGGAATACGAAAAGACATACAGGTTGCCCCGTTATGATTAGTTACTGAAAAATCTCCCAAACCAATAACGTCCATGCCTATTAACACATCACAACCTCCACTAAAGGCAGCAGCAGCAGTAACCGTTAAGTCACGGACTTTTACCTGATTGGGCAGTCCTACATCAACGATATAAGTGTTTTGGAGCGCTGTACCATTAGCTGTACTTACATTGGTAACACCAGTGGGTTACAACCGAAGTTGGTCAACTACATTTTGCGTTATAGCAGTAGCAGACGCACCTGTATCCCAAATAGCATTAACCTTAATTGTAGTATTTGTGTTTGGGATGATTATTTCAATTTGGTTTATCAAAACATTCACAAGACCAACAGGCCATTTTGTAGTGAATGAGAATTGTTGTTGTTGCATTCTTACTAAACTCTGACAAGATTACTGAAAATGGCTTGTGAATGGAATGTTTGAGTTGTTCCAACTGTTCCAGGCAAACATTGTTGGATTAAAAATGTACCAAGTTCGTTTTCGGTACTGGCAGTATCATAAGCTTCTTGCTTTGTATCATACACACCTATAACTTGCTCATTTTTTATAACTAAAAAACTTTCCATTGTACTTAGCAACAAGTTGAGCTTGATTAGCGAGGTAGTATTTAAAATCTTTTTCTAATAACATAATGTGGATACAAAGTTAGTTCTCTGTAATCAAATATAAGTAGTTAGCCACATTTTAAACATACTTTTCAAGTAAATATTTGTCGCTCATCAATGTCAAAGAGTTTACCCCACTAAGCATCAAGCATTTACAGCCGCCCACAAACATAACACACAAAAGCTACGCCTCAGCCTGTAGCTCACGAGCCACTTTAATAAAATATTATCCTAACCTGTTGTAGGTTTTCGGTTTGTAATAAACGAATCTCAGCTACTGAGTTTTTTATGAAAATGAATTGTTATTCTATCATTTTATTGTCTTGAAAATAAACCTTGAGGCAGTACATTTGAAAATCAAATAAGAAGAATGAAAAAAATTTACCTGGTATTGGTTTTATTTTTCGCAACAGGTTTTGCAGATGCGCAAAAAAAGCCGGAAGGTTTATACATCAACTCCAAAGCTCCTGACTTTACGGCTGCTGATCAAAATGGTAATCCAATCCGTTTAAAAGACCTGACTAAAAAAGGGAAAGTAGTTTTGATATTCTACCGCGGTTATTGGTGCCCGTATTGCAGCAAGCATTTGAAAGCGATGGAAGACTCTCTTCAATTTATCCGTGATAAAGGAGCTCAGTTAATTGCTATAACACCTGAAACTATTGAAGGAATCAATAAGACCATTGAAAAAACAAAATCTTCATTTCCTGTTTTGTCAGATAAGGGATTGAAAATTATGAATGCATACGATGTAAGTTTCCAGGTAGATGAAAAAATGGTTGCCCGGTATAGAAATGCCGGCATTGACTTGTTGGGAAATAATGGAAAGGAGAACGGTGCTAACCTGCCGGTTCCGGCGGTTTATATTATTGATAAAAGAGGAAATGTTATTTATCGGTATTTTGATACTGATTATAAGAAGAGGCCATCTGTAAAAGAGTTGTTGGAAAATTTATAAATAAAAAAGCGATTCAATTATTTCAACTATTTATTTCCAAATCAACCGGCCAATTTTTCCATTTACACCAGCAAGGAAAACAGCCTGTCCACTTTTAGCAATACGCACAACATGAAATCCTTCATGGCTGATTAAACGGAAATTTTTTCCGGCATCTATCGAATAGTCAACACCGTTGATTCCACAGGAAACAATTTCTTTTTTAGCTAAATACTCCACGCAACTTCTGTATCCATGAGGTGCAGTTACAGGCCTTAACCAAGTTTTGCCTGCGTCCTTGCTGTAAAAACAATTATTTATTGCAGAAGAATCATTTTTAAAATCACCGCCAACAACAATGATATTTTTCCCGCCTTTTACTTTTTTATTATCCTGTATCGAGATAGAATTTGCACCACTTGTTTCGCTTCCCTGGATGATTGGCAGGTCAACAATTTTATCTCTGTAAAACATTCTCGAGGTTAATCCGCCGGTTACAAAAACGGCTTCATTCCGGTCGAGTGCCCGGATATTTGTACCGCTTGCTGCAAACAATGCTTCTCCTTTTTCTGCTTTTGGTAAATTGTTTTCCGGAATCTGAATCCATGTAGTACCTCCATCAAAAGTTCGGGTAATAAAAAATTTGCCATTAATCGGATCTCCGATGACTATGCCGCTTTTATTATTCCAAAATTCCATGGCATCCAGAAACATGCCCTTGGTATTATTTTCAAAAACAACTTTCCATGTTTCGCCTGCATCAATGGTTTTCAGGATATAGGCTGGTTCGCCAATAGCCATAATAATAGCGGTTGTTGCATCAAAGGCTTCTATGTCGCGGAAATCTGTTTTTTCAAATCCCTTTACAATCATCCATTTCCAGTTTTTCCCTCCATTGGTGGATCGGCCAATGGCGCCATTGCTTCCACTAACCCAGATGACATGGTCATTCACCACACTTAATCCACGGATACTTGTATTAGTACCCGTGCTAAGTATTTCAACTTTGGGAAATTGGGCGTTTAAAAAACCTGTGGAGAAAAAAATCAGGAATGAAAAAATATGTTTTGAGTTAATTGAATGCATCGTTTTAGGGTCATTTTTTTTGAAAGTTCATCATAGTTCTTTTCGCAGAACCGTCATCGAATAATTCTATAACGGCATAGGCTGGCCCAAATTCTTGAAAAGAACCTTTCCACCAATTGCCTGATACCGCACCGTTACAAAAGTATTTAATGCCAAGGTATTCAATCTCATCCTGTAAATGAATATGACCACTGATGCATACTTTAATATTTGGATAATTTTGAAAAATCTTTTTTAATTGAATAAAATCGGTGTGCATCAGGTTTCTTTTAATCAATAGGTCACCATTTGATTCTGTCTTGTCAAAAAATAATCCCGAACAAATAGATAAGATAGGAATATGAGAAACAATGCAGACAAATTTATTTTGGGGTATGTTTTTTAATTCTTCCTGCAGCCAATCGAGTTGATCATTGTCAATTTTTCCAATATATCCACCAGCCGGGTTCAATTGAGTGCTATCCAAAACAATAAAATGCCAATTATTTTTTGTAAAACTATAATACCTGTTTTTCATTTCCAGTGTTTCCACTGCCCAAACTTTTCCATACAATGTATCCTGGTCAGGTTTGGGTTGTTTTAAAAACCAACCCCAGATATCATGATTTCCTATGGTATGGTAAACAGGTAAACTGTTTTCCTTTTGAAGAATCAGTTTAAAAAGATCCCACTGTATTTTTGTTTTCTGTTTATCGGCTTCCAATGCATCCATGATGGAGTCGCCACCATTGATAATAAAATCAACTTTGTTTTTCAAACCTTGAACATGATGAAATGCGTCTGCCATTCCTTTTTCCGGTATCAGGCCGGGCTTTAGATGAATATCTGTAAGATGTGCAAATCGAATATTTTTTTTAGAATTATTTGCAAAAGCCAGAGCGGGGAGTAAACTGGTTCCTAAAATAGCTGCAGAATTTTGTAAAAAAGTTTTTCTTTTCATGAATGCAGCTTTGATTGGTTTAAAGTTCAGCTAAAAATTCTTCTATGCTAACGATTCCTTCCTTTCGCCAAACTTCTTTTCCGTTTTTGTAGTAAATATAAACAGGAATGGATTCAATGTTTAATGATTTCATCAGGTTAGTTTGAATGCCGGCATCTATTTTTACAAGTTCAAGCTCTTTCCCCTTTTTTGAAATCAACTCTTCCAATACAGGCTTCATTTTTACACAGGGCGGACACCAATCGGCACCAAAATTGACCAAAACTTTTTTATCAGTTGGGATCATGGATGCGTATTCCTCCATAGTATGGAGCTTTTCTTTGACAGCATCCACAATTGATTTGCCGTTGCGTTTCCAGGCACTTATTCCACCATTCATTTCTATAACGTTGCTGTAGCCGGTCTTTCTCATGTAGTCGGCTGCCTGTGCACTCCGCACACCAGACAAACAATAAATATAAACGGGTACGTTTTTGTCTATGTATTTTATTCTTTCATTGAACTGTGTTTTATCTGTCCAGTCCGCTTGCATCGAATTTTTAAGATGCCCTGTTTGGTATTCAGCAATTGTCCTCACATCAAATACCTGCACTTTCTCTGTTGTAATATTTTTTTCAAAATCATCAACAGATAGTTTTTGAACTGCATTATGCTGTGCATTACATGCCAACATGGAGATTGAAAAAGTAAAGAAAAAGATTTGTTTCATGAAAATATTTTCTAAAAGTAAGTGATACATTTGAGTTGGTCTGTAACATGAGTTACAAAGCAAACAGCTTGAATTTTATTAATATCTATGGGCAAGTATAAATGTATGAAACCCTTAAAAGTCCATTGATTCGAATTTCGGTAGGGGCGTTTTTTGAATTAAAACTATATGTCACATTCTGATTTAAGAAAGAAGAAACTAATTTTTTTGAATTTAGTAAAACAGAAAAACCACCCAGATCTTCCTGTCCGATATAATCCAGTAATTCTAATTGTGGGTAAACTTTTTGGAATGAATTACAAGAATCAGTATAGTTAACTGAAATAGGGTAAGTAGGTGGATTAGCCGAAGGATTAGTATAATTTACTAAAGTTACCAAGCCAAGATTATCATATGTATATAAATAGTTTTCGCTTGTTTTCCAGGCTTTAGCCTGAGAGTCATAATCAAAATATGCTTTTCTAGTCAATTGATTTGTGAGGCTATATTGATAATCTGTTCGGTATAAGGAATCGAATAAACTATTACCAACATTATATAATACAAGGATGCTTGTTAATTGTTTTAGCGAATTGTAAGTCATTTTCTCGATGGCGTATAAAAAAGAAGATCGCTTTTCGGTATATTCTATGCTAGAAATTTTGCCATCCGCATTGTATATTATTTTTCGCTGGTCATTAGGGTCTTTAACTAAGGTAATTTGGTTTCCCGTATAAGTCAAATCAACCACTTGTTGTGTTCCGGTGCTGCTGATTGGTTCATAGACAATTTTAGTCAATTTACAACCTCCGATATATTCGTTCTTACAAGTTGCAAATTTATTTGAAAGTTCTTCTGCAGATTTTTCTTTTTGGCAACCTATACCTATTACAGCTATAATAACAACCAGCAATACTTGAATTTTCATCGTTAGTAAGTTATTGAAATATAGTTAAAATTAGGCATTTTTTTTACTTCTAATAGTATCTTCTATAGTATACAATTAATTTTAACTGTTCTGACTTCCCAAAGCTTAAAAATATAATTGATTCTTAATTTTTAGACAAGTATGTAGGAAGCAAAGTTTAATTACTCTTCATCATCATCAAAATAAGCATCTTCGGCTATGTATTGTTTTTCCCAAAGACTAATTGTTTCGTCTGACAGACATTCAATAATATCATGGATTGGGTCATCTTTTTGTTTCCATTCTGTCACTAAAGGATCATTATATTTTAAAACATACATACAATAATCTGTTTCCACGGACACTT
>JAYWEL010000182.1:0-3687 GCA_043779285.1 Chitinophagaceae bacterium
AATAGTTTGAATATTTTTTAATTCATCCGTACTTCTCATTTGTGCATCAAAATGCAGACTTAGATTTTTATCGAGTTTGTATGTATTGAATGATGCCAGCCATCCGGTGAATTGTTGTTGCGACTTTGCAGTAGCTGTCAATAATAATACAAAAACGATGACCAATATTTTTTTCATAAGTGCAAAATAATCTGCAAAAATAAATCAGAAAATTGAATTGTATTTGAATACCTAAAATCGGTATTATTGACCAAGAGGAGATTTTATTTTTTATAATCAGTTAAGAATAATCAAATAAGATAATATGGGCTAATTACCAAAAAATCAAATAAATAAATATTGCAATATTTGTTCAAAAAAGAGAGAATGCAGAGCCCTGCGAAGTTTCATCCAGTTAAAAATTCTTTATCCACATTCTGTTGATATTTATAGGTTTGATTTACCATTTACAAAAAATAGTTTCGTCATCTTCTATTTCCATTTACTAACCGCAAAACTGTTTTGAAGATGTCCAAAAAAATTCAAGGTACCCCAAAGGGATTACAATTCTCCCGGCGATTCACGTCCGATACAATCAATGTGATGGATTTATTTGAATATGATTACCGAACCTCGGTGATTCGTAATCCATCCGGTGAAGTGGTTTTTGAAATGAATAATGTAGAAGTGCCGAAGCAATGGAGTCAGATAGCAACAGATATACTTGCACAGAAATATTTTAGAAAAGCTGGAGTCCCGCAAGAAGATGGAAGCATGGGCCGGGAGACAAGTGCAAAGCAAGTGGCGCATCGAATGGCAAACTGTTGGAAAGTTTGGGGAGAGAAGTATGGATACTTTGCAACAAAAAAAGATGGCCAGATATTTTATGATGAATTAGTGCACAGCATCCTTAATCAAACCTGCGTACCAAATTCGCCTCAGTGGTTTAATACCGGCTTATACGAGAGTTATGGAATAAAAGGAAAGCCACAGGGTCATTATTATGTAGACCCCAAGGATAGTCAATTAAAGAAGTCTACTTCCGCATACGAACGTCCACAACCACATGCTTGTTTTATATTAAGTGTGGAGGATGATTTGGTCAATGACGGCGGAATCATGGACCTCTGGGTTCGGGAAGCCCGGATTTTCAAATATGGGTCAGGTGTAGGTACAAATTACAGCAACCTTCGTGGCGAGGGAGAAAAATTAAGTGGTGGTGGAACGTCCAGTGGCTTGATGAGCTTTTTGAAGATTGGAGACCGTGCAGCCGGCGCCATTAAAAGTGGTGGTACAACTCGTCGGGCAGCTAAAATGGTTTGCCTGGATCTGGATCATCCGGAAATTGTAGAATTTATTAACTGGAAAGTTGAGGAAGAGAAAAAAGTGGCCGCACTCATCAATGCCGGCTATGCATCCGATTATGAAGGAGAAGCATACAAAACTGTTTCTGGTCAAAACTCTAATAACTCGGTACGTATACCAAATTCATTTTTTGATAAATTAGAAAAAGGAGAAGATTGGGAATTGACCGGCCGTAAAGATGGCCGGGTGATGAAAAAAATTCCATCCGGAGAATTATGGAATCAAATTGCGTATGCTGCATGGTGTTGTGCCGATCCCGGAACACAGTATAATACAACCATCAATGAGTGGCATACCTGTCCAAAGGGTGGAGAAATCAGGGCGTCCAATCCTTGTTCAGAATATATGTTTCTGGATAACACCGCTTGTAATCTGGCATCAGCCAATCTGATGAAATTATTCAACAAAGAGAATAATCAATTTGACGTGGACGGTTTTGAATATATCTGTCGTTTATGGACAGTTGTATTGGAGATATCTGTTTTAATGGCACAGTTTCCAAGTAAGGAAGTGGCACAACTTAGTTATGAATACCGTACACTGGGTTTAGGATTCGCCAATCTGGGAACTTTGTTAATGATGAGTGGAATTCCTTACGACAGTGAAAAAGCCAGGGCTATTGCAGGTTCCATCTCATCCATCATGACCGGAGTTTCCTACAAGACTTCAGCAGAAATGGCCGGCATATTAGGTGCTTTCCCAAGATATGAAGAGAATAAGGAAGACATGTTACGGGTTATGCATAATCATCGCCTGGCAGCTTATGATGCAGATCAGTACGAAGGGTTAAGTATCAATCCGCAAGGCCTTAAATCACAGCATTGCCCGGATTATTTGTTGAAGGCGGCTTGTAAAGCCTGGGATGATGCAGTGACCTTAGGCGAAAAAAATGGTTACCGAAATGCGCAGTCAACCGTGATTGCACCTACAGGTACGATCGGGCTGGTGATGGACTGTGATACAACCGGTGTTGAACCTGATTTTGCATTGGTAAAATTTAAAAAATTAAGTGGTGGTGGATATTTTAAAATCATCAACCAATCGGTTCCTGATGCATTGCGGAATTTGAAATACAACGAAAAAGAAATTGATGCGATCATCAAATATGCCGTGGGTGCAGCAAGTTTTTCCGGTGCGCCATTCATCAATCACCAAACATTAAGCGAAAAAGGATTCATTGCTGAAGAAATTAAAAAACTGGATGCAGCAGTGATTGCTGCATTTGATATTGCTTTTGTATTCAATAAATACGCTTTAGGTGAAGAATGTTTGCAGCGTTTAGGATTTACATCAGAGCAGTACAATAATTTCGAATGGAGTTTGCTGGAAGCATTAGGATTTTCGGATAATGAAATTGATGCTGCCAATGATTATGTATGTGGAACGATGATGCTGGAAGGAGCTCCATTATTAAAAACAGAGCACCTGGAAGTTTTCGATTGTGCAAACAAGTGTGGCAAGAAAGGGGAAAGATATATTCATGCACATGGACATATCCGGATGATGGGAGCCGTACAGCCATTTATCAGTGGAGCTATTTCAAAAACAATCAACCTTCCAAATGAAGCCAAGATTGATGAAATTGCCGATTCGTATTTATTAAGCTGGCAATTGGGATTAAAAGCTTGTGCTCTTTACCGTGATGGTTCAAAACTTTCACAACCACTTAGTAACAAATCAGACAAGAAAAAGAAAAATGAAGACGCCGCTGAAAATGAATCGGTAGAATTAAATACCGAATCGAATATCATGGACCTGAGTAAACTGACCGTGGAGGAATTATTGGATGAGGTTAACCGTCGGGTTCAGTCAAGTGCTGATACGCAGTTAAAGCGAAGACTGGCAACCATTGTAGAGCGACGTACTTTACCAGCCAAGCGAAGAGGATTTACACAAAAAGCAAAAATAAACGGTCAGGCAATTTTTGTACGTACCGGCGAATATGGAGATGGAACATTAGGAGAAATATTTATCGACATGGCAAAAGAAGGCGCCACCATGCGAAGTATGCTGAACTGTTTTGCCATTTCTATTTCCATCGGTTTGCAATATGGCGTTCCATTGGAGGAGTTTGTAGAGAAATTTGTATTTACCAAATTCGATCCTTCCGGATTTGTTGAACATCCAAATATTAAATCAACCACGTCGATAGTAGATTTAATATTCCGTACACTGGGTTATGAATATCTGGGACGTACAGATCTTGTTCATGTATTGGATAAGCCCGAAGTTGCCAATACCGGTACCGATGACTGGGATGATGTGCCTACCGGTTTAGAGTATGCAAAAGAGCCTGAATTATCAAGTGTAAGGATATTGGGTTCAACATCAACTTCCACTTCA
>JAYWEL010000183.1:0-8735 GCA_043779285.1 Chitinophagaceae bacterium
AAGATTCTTTATTGAGCCTGGAAAAAATTAAGCAACTTCAGAATATCGGTTTTGATGAACAACTCCGGTTACAGGAATTAGAAAAGGAAAAAATTGAAAGTCAGAATAAAATCCGGACTTACACATTACTGGCAGGACTGGGAGTTTTTCTTGCAATTGGTATGATTCTTTACCGCAACAACCGGCAAAAGCAAAAGGCAAATAAAGTATTAGAATCAACATTAACCAATTTAAAATCCACGCAAGCCCAACTCATCCAATCAGAAAAAATGGCCAGTCTTGGTGAACTCACTGCCGGCATAGCACATGAAATTCAAAACCCGTTAAACTTCGTCAATAATTTTTCGGAAGTAAGTACAGAGTTAGTTGATGAAATGAATGAAGAAATAAACAGAGGCAATCTTGAAGATGCAAAACAAATTTCATTGAATTTAAAACAAAACTTAGAAAAAATAAACCATCATGGAAAAAGAGCTGGCGATATAGTAAAAGGAATGTTGCAGCACAGCCGCATCAGCAGTGGCGTAAAAGAACCAACAGATATCAATGCATTAGCAGATGAATATTTAAGATTAGCTTATCATGGATTGAGAGCAAAGGATAAATCGTTCAATGCAATGATGAAAACGGAGTTTGATGAAAGCATCGGCAACATCAACATCATTCCGCAGGATATTGGAAGAGTGATTTTAAATTTAATTACCAATGCGTTTTATGCAGCCTCCCTGCCTCCCGAAGGGGGGTTCTCAGACCCTGATTATGTACACAGCCCAACTGTTTGGGTAAGTACAAAACGTATTAACACCCCTTCGGGGGGTGGGGGGGCTTTGATTTCTGTTCGTGATAATGGACCGGGCATCCCCCAAAAAATATTAGATAAAATATTTCAACCATTTTTTACAACTAAGCCAACCGGTCAGGGAACGGGTCTTGGTCTCAGCATGAGTTACGATATTGTAACCAAGGGACATGGGGGCGAACTGAAAGTGGAAACCGAGGTTGGAAAAGGAACAACATTCATTATTTCACTACCATAATAATTAGCATATGAAAATTTTAGTTGTAGACGACGAACAGGATGTAAAGACACTATTTGAACAACGATTCCGGAAAGAAATCCGCGATAAAGTCATTCACTTTGTTTTTGCTTTCTCCGGTGAAGAAGCATTAACTTATCTTCATCAGCATGAGCATGAAGCCGTATTGATTTTATCAGATATCAATATGCCCGGTATGAGTGGCCTGGAACTTTTGAGAAAAATAAAACAGGAATATCATAAGCCGCCACCGGTAGTGATGATGATCACCGCTTATGGAGATACGGAAAATTATGAAACGGCCATGGAATTGGGGGCCGACGATTTTTTAACCAAGCCGATTGAATTTGATTTACTCAGGGAAAAATTAAAAAAAATAAGCTGATGCCTAAAATTTTAGTGGTGGATGATGAAACGGATCTGGAAGTATTGATAAAACAGAAATTCCGTCAAAAAATACGAGATCATCATTATGAGTTTTTGTTTGCCATAAACGGGAGACATGCGCTGGAACAACTGGCATTACATGACGATGTCGATATCGTACTAAGCGATATCAATATGCCTGAAATGGATGGCCTCACCTTGCTTACGAAACTAAATGAACAAAACAGTTTGTTGAAATCCGTTATTGTTTCGGCATATGGCGATATGGAGAATATTCGTACGGCGATGAACCGTGGGGCTTTTGATTTTATTACCAAGCCGGTGAATTTTGAGGATCTTGAATTAACCATGGAAAAAACCATCCGGCATGTTTATCAAATGAGGGAAACCATGAAGGCTATTAAGGAAAATAATATCCTTAAAATGTATGTGGATGAAACGGTGTTGAATTTTATGGGTGGCCGGGAGTTTGAAGCATCCCTGATACAAAACGAAACAATCGAAGCAACAGTCGCATTTTTCGATATCTGTAGTTTTACCAGTATCAGTGAAAATGAATCGGCTGATGTTGTTGTGAAATTGCTGAACAATTATTTTGATGTAATTGTAAAAGAGATTATTGATCAGGGTGGATATGTTGATAAATTTATCGGAGATGCTATCATGGCTGTTTTCCGGGACGAGTATCATTTAGACCGAGCTATTGATGCAAGTTTGAATGCCAGAACACAAATAAAAAAATTACCAACTTTTGCAGATAAAATTTCTTTTACACCAATGATATCCATAGGTATAAATAGTGGCGAAATGATTTCTGGAAATATCGGTTCGGCCAATTTGAAACGATTGGATTATACCGTCATAGGTGATGCAGTGAATATTGCTCAACGCCTGCAGGCAGCTGCCCAGCCGGGACAGATCATCATCAGTGAATCGTCGTTTGAAAAAGTAAAAGAATCTTTCATGTGTAAAGAAGTTGGTGTTGTTGGTTTGAAAAACAAATCAAATCTGGTGAAAATTTATGAGGTGATTGATTAACTTCAACGAAAACTTCATGTAATGTCGCAGAGCAGAAAACACTTTATTAAAAATATCACCGGGAGTATGATGTTGGCAGCAACTCCTTTTGCTCCCATAGCTAATGCATCTATGAATGGAAAAATTGACCTGGACGATTTTGCAGAAGGCGGACATGCTAATGATGAAAAATACTGGCTTCAAATACGCAAGAAATATTTCTCCATCACAGATGATTTTATCAATCTGGAAAACGGATTCTTCGGCGTACAGTCGAACCCAGTATTAAAAGCGTTTCATAAAAATATTGACCTGGTAAATTCCCAATTATCAAAATTTGCAAGAACAGATTATCCGAAATTATTTTCTTCAATTAAAAAAGAAGTTGCTCAATTCCTGAACGTTTCTGATGAAGAAATTATATTTACACGCAATGCAACCGAAGCATTGAATATTGTCATTCAGGGTTATCCATTCAAGGAAGGCGGTGAAGTGTTGCTCAGTCAATTGGATTATTCAAGTATGATAGAAACATTTCAGATGCTGGAGAAAAGGGGCAGAATCAGTATTAAAACAATTGATCTTCCATTATGGCCAAAATCGGAGGATGAATTGGTGGAATTCTATATGAAATCCATTACGTCAAAAACAAAGCTGGTACTACTAACACAGGTGTCCAATGTCAATGGTCTCATTATTCCCATAAAAAAAATAGCCGATAAATTAAAACCAAAGGGTATTGATATTATCTGCGACAGTGCACATGCATTGGGCCATATCCCTTTTAACTTAAAAGAAATGAATGCCGATTTTGTTGGATTAAATCTGCATAAATGGATTGGCAACCCAATTGGTGCCGGAGTTCTTTACATAAAAAAAGAACGGATAAAAGAAATGCAATTATTCTGGGGCGATGCCATATTGGATGAAACCGATATTATGAAACTGGCACATTATGGCACCACACAATTTGCCGTAATGATGACGATTCCGGACAGTATTGCATTCCATCAACTGATTGGTGTAGAAAAAATATCTAAAAGAGTTCAATTTTTAAAAAGCATCTGGGTAGATGCATTAAAAGATCATCCGAATGTGGAAGTATTGATACCGGGAGATGAAACATTATCCTGTGCCATTGCATCATTCCGATTAAAGAATAAACCGGTACCCGAAACGGCTGCTGCCTTGATGGATCAGTATAAAATATTTACCATGCAACGGGATATTGGTAATGGCAAATGCATTCGGGTTACTCCGTCTTTTTACAATACAGAAAAAGAAATTCAGGAATTTGTAAAAGCCGTAAAAATGTTGGCCGTCTAAATAATTTTAAAATCATCTCCATCAAACAACCCAAGATCACTGAGTTTCAGGTGTGGTATAACCAGCAATGCCATAAAAGATAAACTCATATATGGTGCAGAAAGTGTTGACCCCAATGCTTTTGCTGCCTGGTCAATTTCGGTATATAATTTGGCAACTTTATATCCATCATCATAGTGCATAAGCCCGGCTACAGGTAATGGCAATACCATTTCAATTTCACCTCCATCCGGAAGATTGCCAACACAACTAATTCCGCCTGAATTGGCAATGATCATATTTACTGCTTCGCAGATACTTTCATCATCAACACCAATAGCAACAATATTATGACTGTCGTGTGCTACAGAAGAGGCTATGGCACCTTGTTTCAGGCCAAAATTTTTTATGAACGCTTTTGCAATTACGGCATCCCGATATCTGTTTACCACCACAATTTTTAAAATATCTCTTTCTGTATCACTGATAATTTTGCCATCTTCCACTTTGGGTTCAAAGAAAAGTTTATTGGTAATTAATTGTCCATCGAGTGCTTCAATAACCGGAATGGTTTTAATGTTTTCAGAAAAAGGAACTTCAAATTCAGTCAGCTCCTTTTTTGTACAGAAGAAATTATTGATGGTTTGTAAAGAAACAGATTCATTTCTTGCAATCAATGTTTTGCCATTTTCTGCAACAAGTTCTCCGTTAATATATGTTTGAACCGTTTCAAATTTCACCAGGTCTTTCACCATAATAAAATCAGCCGCATCGCCTTCTTTCAAAAGTCCCACATCCAGTTTATAATGCTTCACCGGATTGATACAAGCTGCCTGTAAAACCTTGAACACATCAATACCCTTTGCAACAGCTCTTTCACAAAGCAGATTGATATGGCCATCTACAAGGCTGTCGGGATGCTTGTCATCGCTGCAAAACATCATCATGTCGGAGTGGTCATTCAACAGGTCAGCAAGTGCTTCAAAATTTTTGGCTGCACTTCCTTCACGGATCAAAATTTTCATTCCGTATTTTAATTTATCCAATGCCTCTTCAGCAGTAAAACATTCATGATCGGTGGAAATCACAGCCCCCCCACCCCCCAAAGGGAAAGCCTCCCTGCCCTCCAAAGGAGGGTTATTAGAGTCTGATTCTTTAGAAGTCGGTTGATTTAGCTTATTAACAATAGTGTTTAATATAATATCAGTATTCCCAGTTACTTCTTCATTCGTAAACCGTATGACATCAAACCCATATTTATTAAGCTCAGCAGTTCTTTCTGTATCACTGATTTTGTTTTCTGGTATTTGATGTATTAATCCATCTACTTCAATAATTATTTTTTTTGAAAGACAAACAAAATCTGCAATGTAAGAACCAATTATATGCTGCCTTCTGAATTTATAACCGTCTAATTGTCTACCTCGTAATAGATGCCACAAAATATTTTCCGCAGGTGTAGGATTTTCTCTATGTTCTTTTACATACTTTTTAAGCAAACCATAAACAATGGGTTCTGCAGTTTGATAGTTATAATGATTATCGGAACTATCAGAGTCTGAAGTCCCCCCTTGTGGGGGATTTAGGGGGGCTTTTCTTTCGGAGGCCCGCCCGGATGAATCGTTCGGACGGGGGTTTGGGGAGGCTTCTTCTTTGGGAAGATTTAGAGGGGCCGCTTGTATGTATCTTCTCGCATCCTCTCCCCGCAATCCCGGTGCATGTCCATCAACCGGTTTTCCTGATCGGTGAGCCGCTGCAATTTTTTTCATCACTTCTTCATCGCCAGATAAAACTCCTGGAAAATTCATCATTTCACTCAGGTATTTTATTTCATCTTTTTGTAAAAGTTTTTCCACGTCGGCAGCATCAAGAGTAGCACCTGCCGTTTCAAATACCGTGGCAGGTACACAACTGGGTGCACCAAAATTAAATTTGAATGGAACGGTCTTTCCGTTTTCTATCATATATTCAACTCCTTCTAGTCCGCACACATTGGCAATTTCATGCGGGTCGCTGACGGTGGCCACCGTGCCATGTACTACGGCTAGCCGGGCAAATTCGGACGGAATAAGCATCGAACTTTCAATATGAACATGGCTATCGATAAATCCCGGAAGTATAAAATGTGATGAAATATCATCCTGTATATCGCCATTTTTTATGGAAACAATTTTTCCGGAAACCACTTCAATTTCTGCCGGATAAATAATTTTATTGGGAATATCTACAAGCCTTCCTTTAATGCTGAAATTATTCATCTGCGATCGTTTATAAATTAATTTTCGTATTGGTTAAAGGTAGAAAACGAAAATCAAACCATTCGAAATATTACGTTTTTATGGGATGAAAGAAAAACGTAATATTGCCAAAAATTGAAAAACATTATGAAAAAATTTAAATTTCTTTTACTGGCCTTGTCATCCATTTTATTTTTGAATGTAGTAAAGGCTCAGACTGCAGATGAAATAATAGCAAAACATATTGAGGCAATTGGTGGAGTAGAACGATTACTGGCTTTAAAAACGTCTGTTTCAGAAGCAAGTTTAGACGTTAACGGAATGGCCATTGCTGTAAAAATGACACAGGTTCATAATGTAGGTCATCGAATTGATATCAATGCCATGGGTTTGGAAAATTTCATTATTCAAACACCAACCGAAGGATGGACATTCATGCCAATTCAGGGACAGGCAAGCCCGGAACCTACTGCTCCTGAAGTAGTAAAAGAAACCGCCGATCTTTTAGACATTCAAGGTCCATTATTGAACTATAAAGAAAAAGGTCATCAGGTTGAGTTTTTGGGTAAAGAAGATTTTGAAGGAGTGGATTGTTTCAAATTAAAATTGATTGCAAAAGGTGGTGCCCAAATAACATTTTTTATTGATCCAAGTACGTATTATATCATAAAAAGTATATCCAAAACAAAAGCATCCGGAAAGGAAGTGGAAGCGACTCAGACTTTCAGCAATTATGTAAAACTTCCATCTGGCTATGTGTTTCCATATGCTATGACTGGTGTTGGCCCCGGTGAATTAAAGATCTCGAAAATTGAGCTGAATGTACCGGTTGATGAAAAAATCTTTAAAGTATCAAAATAAATTAACGTATTTCTAACCCCCGGTTTTTATCGGGGGTTTTATTTATAATTAGTTATCATGAAAAAGTTTTCTTTTTTAGTTGCTATCATTTTTTGTTTAAATGCAGGCGTTCAGGCACAGATCAACTCCAATACTTTTGGTATGCTCGAAGCCCGTCATTTAGGTCCGGGTACAATGAGTGGACGAATCACCTCAATCGAAGGAGTAAATAATGATCCGAAGACTTTATATATAGGCACTGCCGGTGGAGGAGTTTGGAAGACAGTAAATGCCGGTTCAGTATTTAAATCCATTTTTGATAAATATTGTCAAAGCATTGGTGCCATTGCCATTGACCAAAAAAATCCGAAAGTAATATATGTAGGTACCGGAGAAAGTAATATGCGGAATTCTGTTTCCATTGGGGATGGCATATACAAATCAACAGATGCCGGCGATAATTGGAATAAAATAGGGTTGGATAGTACCGAGCATATTTCAAAAATAATTATCGATCATTCCAATCCAAATATAATTTATGTTTCTGTTCCCGGTCCGTTATGGAGTAGTAGCAAACACCGGGGTTTATACAGGTCTATCGATGCTGGAAAAACCTTTGAGAAAATATTTTATATCAATGAGAATACAGGATGTGCCGATATTTCTATGGATCCCCGAAATGCACAAACGCTTTATGCAACTACATGGGAATTTCGCCGCTTGCCTTATTCATTCAATTCGGGTGGTGCCGGTAGTGGCATTTATAAATCTGTGGATGCCGGTAAAACATGGAAAGAATTATCAAAAGGATTACCCGCAAAACCTTTTGGACGTGTGGCTTTAACACTGGCACCTTCTTCGCCAGATAATATGCTGGCCATTGTAGAATCGAACAAAACCGGTCTCTATATTTCGGCAGATGGAGGAGAGAATTGGAAAGAACAAAGTGCTTCGATGAACGTGGTATCACGACCATTTTATTTCAGCACATTGGTGATTGATCCCAAGGATCCGAAAAGAGTGTACCGGCCTGCGTTAAATTTTTCGTATTCTTCCGATGGTGGGTATTCGTTTACTGATGCAGGTAGTGAAGGAGGATGGGTACATAGCGATCATCATGCACTATGGATTAACCCGAACAATACCGACCAGATGTACTTGGGAACGGACGGTGGTGTATATATGAGTATGAATAAAGGTGTTAACTGGACTTTTTTTCAAAACCTGCCGGTTGGACAGTTTTATCATGTACAAACCGATTTGAAAACACCCTATAATGTATTTGGTGGTTTGCAGGATAACGGGTCATGGGTTGCTCCTTCTCAATCATATGGGGGTGTAAGTAATGGCAATTGGAGAGATATTTTTTTTGGTGATGGCTTCTGGACGCAGCCCGATTTAAATGATCCAAATACAGTGTACGCAGAATCACAGGGAGGTAATGCAGCAAGAATAAATTTAAAAACGGGATTGAGTGTAAAAATTCAACCTCAACAGGGAGCTACAGAAGATAAGCTTCGCTGGAATTGGAATACACCCATTGTACTTGGTATAAAAAATAATAAGAACCTGTATATGGGTGCCCAGTATCTGTACAAGTCAACCGACCAGGGAAGAAACTGGTTGAGAATTTCACCTGACCTGACAACCAATGACAAAAAGAAGCAAAACCAGGAAAAAAGTGGTGGGCTAAGTGCAGATAATACATCTGCAGAAAATCATTGTACCATTTTCACCATTGCCGAATCACCATTGGATGAGAATTTGATTTGGGTTGGAACCGATGATGGGAATCTGCAATACAGTATGGATGGCGGAAAAAACTGGGTGAATGTTTCTAATAATATAGCTGCATCAGGCATTCCATCACAAACATGGGTAAGCAGTATTGAGCCTTCCCGTTTCGATAAAA
>JAYWEL010000184.1:0-8734 GCA_043779285.1 Chitinophagaceae bacterium
GTGCTGGCCCACCGCATCGAGCGCCTGGCGCGGGAACCGGTGGCGGGGGCGAGCCGTCCGCTGACCGGGGCCCGGCGGCGCCGGTCACAAAATGGATGAACCCCGGTTAGGATTGAAATGAGTGTAATGCCGATTTGAACTGCGGATAGAAAAAGTTGGGGATTTTCTGCCAGATCAAATGCAATTCGGGCTCTTTTGTCACCTTTTTTAGCCTGCGATTCAAGTCTTCCCTTACGGGCAGACACCAGCGCAATTTCAGCAACTACAAATAATCCATTGAGAAAAATCAATCCAAGCAGTATGAGAATTTCCATTAACCTATAGGTTGTTTATCGAAGATAATGATTCCAAACAAGTCAGACAGATTCCAATGGACTAAATGATTGGTCATTTTGATGACTGCTTTTAAATTATAGACAAATAAACTGAAAAAAGTCGACTTTTGCCGATTAACACCTGATTGATTATTTAAATAAATGCATTGCTGATCAAGCTCAAAATACCCAAGACTTTACTTTGGATAATCAACCTATTCTTGATTTTTATCCTCATATTTACATTATTTCGATTAGCCACATTGATCGCATTTTTACCGGAGGAGATGGCATTTTATGATTTAATTCCTTCATTTATTTTGGGATTCAGGTACGATGTAAAATGGATATCCATTATTATTTTACCAATACTGTTGGTAAGCCTTAATCCGGATTGGTCTCCTTTTTATTCTGAAAAAAATAAAAAAATATGGACTTGGTATTTGGCCATCATGACTTTTTTGGTTTTCTTTTTCTTCGCTGCAGACTATGGATGTTTTTCTTATAATAAAACAAGATTAAATGCCAGTGCATTAAATTTTGTGGAAGATGCCAATATCTCATTTGCCATGTTATGGCAATCATATCCGATGTTTTGGATGATCACTGGTTTGGTAGTTGCTGTAATTTTTTTTCGTTGGATGTATCGCCGCAGCCATTGGAATGTAGTTTCAAAAACCGACGGGATGGGGATTGTATACCGTCGCAGATGGTTTTATGTTTCTACATTTATTTTAGTATTTTTTATATACGGAAATATTGGAAGTACTCCATTGAAATGGAAAACCGCATTTGAATTGAAAGACAGTTTCAAATCTTACTTGGCATTAAATCCACTACAGAATTTTTTCTCCACTTTGAAATTCAGAACGCCACAGTTTAATGAAACCAAGGCCAGAGAATATTTTGCTGCAATGGCCAACTGGTTACAAATACCGGATAAAGAATCCATGACATATAGACGGGAATTAATGCCTGGAAGTAAAGCTTTAGAAAGCAGGCCTAATATAGTACTGGTGCTGTGTGAGTCGTTTAGCATGTATAAAAGTTCTATGAGCGGAAATCCGTTGAACAGCACTCCGTATTTTAATGATTTGACGAAACAGGGAATATTTTTCGAAAAATGTTTTACCCCACATTTTTCAACAGCAAGAGGATTATTTGCATTGATCACAGGTATTCCGGATGTGCAGCTTTCAAAATTTTCAACCCGTAATCCGGAAGCATTGAAGCAGCATACCATCATTAATAATTTTGAAGGGTATGAAAAATATTATTTCCTGGGAGGAAGCCCGGAGTTCAACAATTTTGAAGGGCTGATGAAAAATGTGGAGGATGTACAGATGATGACCGGTGAAAAATTTAATATTCAAAAAAATAATGTTTGGGGTATCAGCGATAAAAACCTTTTTCTGGAAGCAGATAAAACATTTTCAAAAATTCAAAAACCGTTTTTTGCAATCATTCAAACAGCCGATAATCATCGTCCATTTATGATACCAAAAGATGAACCCGATTTTCAAATCGTCGATTTACCAAAAGATAGTTTGAAAAAATATGGTTTCGAATCTGTGGAAGAATTTAACTCCTTCCGTTACTCCGATTATTGTTTTAAGAAATTTATTGAAACTGCAAAAACTAAAGATTATTTCCATAATACCATTTTTGTTTTTATAGGTGATCATGGTGTTTCAGGAAATGCTGAAGCCATTTATCCAAAAATATATTCAGATCAGCGACTGACAGATGAACATGTCCCTTTACTATTTTATGCCCCGTATCTATTGCATCCGCAAAAACATGGAGAAGTAGTTTCTCAGGTTGATGTACTGCCAACCATTGCAGGCATGATGCAGCAATCGTATGTCAATACTACATTAGGTAGAGATCTGTTAAATGAAAAAAAGAAAAACAACGGTGCATTTGTTATTCATCATGATGAAGGGAAAATTGGCTTTATAACGGATGATTATTACTTCATTAAAAATCTGAACTTTCCCAATGAAGAACTTATTCCGATGCGTGAAAATGAAATGTCGCTTCCTCAAAAAAAACTGGATTCAATTCAAAAGCAATTGTCCAATCTCACCACCGGATATTATGAAACTGCAAAGTGGATGTTGTTGAATAATAAAAAATAGAAAATTTTTTATTTTTTGCCAATAATGACCATTCTAGGCGACTTCCGGTAATCATAATGTGCTAACTGGTAATTGCCAAAAACTTCCTGTACCTGAATTTTATTGTAGGAAAGCATCTCAGTAAAATCGCCCAAACTGAACTTGGCTACTTTTTCTGTGTATTCGATTGGCTCTGACAGCGAAGGATCAATTACTTTTATTTTTTTGTAAAAATGAGTTTCATCATGCCAGCGATTAATCTGATAATGTGTGCTGTCAATTATTTTTTCTTCAACCGGCACAAGCCGGTCTTCTATATAATGAACATTGAGGTAGTCGAATACAATAATGCCTCCTTTTTTCAAACTACTTGCTAAAGTTCTGATAGCATCGTCATGTTCTCTCCGGGTATCAAAGTAGCCAAAGCTGGTAAAGAAATTAAATACATAGTCAAAGTAATTTATCCGAAAAGGTAAACGAAGATCATGTTGAAAAAATTCCAGATTTTCTTTTTCAAATTGTTTGGCAAAAGAAATACTGTCGGGCGAAATGTCAATACCAATTACATCATAACCCATTGAAGCAAGCGTAACACTGTGTCTTCCCTTTCCACAAGCAACATCCATCATGCGGCTTTTTTCTACAGGATTTATGTGTGCAATTAATTTAAAAATAAATGCTTCAGCTTCCTTTTCATCCCTATCAAAATAAAGTTTGTGATAGAAGCTGGAATTAAACCAATATTGATACCATTTGTCAGACAAGTGAAAATAATTTGTGCAAATATAGAATTTGCAAAGTGACTTGATTTTGACAAAATAAAATGATTAAAAACATAATCGTAAATTTGACCACTAAAAGCATATTAAATTGGCATTAATTAAGAGTATATCAGGCATCAGAGGAACTATTGGGGGAAAACCAGGCGAGACACTCTCACCTGTGGATGTGGTTAAATTTACAGCCGCTTTTGGTTCCATCATCAAGGAAAACAGAAAAACTGAAATTGGGAATACCAAAATAGTGATTGGAAGGGATGGTAGAATAAGTGGCGAAATGATCCGGAATTTGGTTGTAAGTACATTAAACGCCTTGGGTATCGATGTTGTTGATCTGGGACTTTCTACCACTCCAACTGTTGAAATTGCGGTAACTGAAGAAAATGCAGATGGCGGAATCATACTTACTGCCAGCCATAATCCCAAAGACTGGAATGCATTGAAATTATTAAATGAAAAAGGAGAATTCATTAGTGCGGAATTTGGTAAAAATGTTTTGGATAGAGCAGAAAAAGAAGATTTTACTTTTGTAAAAGTGGACCAACTTGGAACTTTTGTAATTGATGAATCGTATATGCAAAAGCATATTAAAGCCATCGTAACATATCCACTGGTTGACAAAGAAGCCATTGCAGCAAAAAATTTCACCGTGGTGGTAGATGCCATAAATTCAACAGGTGCAATTTTTGTTCCTGCGTTATTAAATGCACTCGGCGTTGAAAAGGTTATTGTATTAAATGGGGAAGTAGATGGAAAATTTGCACATAATCCGGAACCTTTACCAGAAAATCTTTCCGATTTAAGTAATGAAGTAATAAAACAAAAAGCATCATTGGGCATTGCTGTTGATCCCGATGTAGATCGCTTGTGTTTTGTTTGTGAAGACGGTTCTATGTTTGGGGAAGAATATACACTCGTTGCGATTGCCGATTATATTTTAAGCAAAAGAAAGGGGAATACGGTCAGTAATATGAGTAGTTCAAAGTCGCTAAAAGAAATTACACTGAAACATGGAGGTGAGTATTTTCCATCCGCCGTTGGAGAAGTGAATGTAGTGAATAAAATGAAAGAGAAAAATGCAGTGATTGGTGGTGAAGGAAATGGCGGTATTATAGTGCCTGACTTTCATTATGGCCGGGATGCATTGATTGGTATTGGATTGTTTCTCACTCATCTGGCCCATTCAAAAAATGGCTTGAAATCTTTACGTAATAAATATCCTGATTATTATATTTCAAAAAATAAACTGGAACTGGATTCGGATACTGATCTTAATTTAATTTTCGAAAAAATAAAAGAAAGATATAAAAGCAACCCAATCAATGATGAAGATGGTTTGAAGATTGAGTTTGATAGTGATTGGGTTCATTTAAGGACGTCAAATACGGAACCAATTATTCGCATTTACGCAGAAAGTGACCATGAAACTACCGCTAATCACATTGCCCTGCAATTGATGAGAGACATCAAAGAATTCAGTTAATAATTTCAGTACATTTATTTTGCCAACACAAATCTGAACAAAAGAATAGAAAAATGGAAAGAATTTATTTCGACAATGCAGCCACTACGGCTCTTGACAAAGAAGTATTGGAAGCGATGTTGCCATTTATGACCAGTCATTTTGGGAATCCTTCTTCCATTTATTCATATGGTCGTGAAACCCGGTTGGCAATTGAAAATGCCCGTAAGTCTGTTGCAAAAATCCTCAACGCACATCCGGCAGAAATATTTTTTACCAGCGGTGGTACAGAGAGTAACAATACTGCTATAGCGGCGTCCATAAAAGATCTTGGATGTAAGCATATCATTTCATCTAAAATCGAACACCATGCTGTATTACATACAGTTGAGCATTATGGTTGTGCTGATAAAATTACTACCGGTTTTGTAAAACTATTACCAGATGGTCATGTAGATTTGAAAGACCTGGAAGAAAAATTGGCAGCTCAGAAAGTTCGTTGCCTTGTTAGTCTCATGCATGCCAATAATGAAATTGGCAATATCATGGATATTGATGCAGTTGGCAATATTTGTAAAAAATACAATGCCATTTTTCATTCAGATTGTGTACAAACTGTTGGGCATTACAAATTGAATTTACGTAGTTGCCCGATTCATTTTATTTCTGCATCCAGCCATAAGTTTCATGGCCCCAAAGGCAGTGGAATTTTATATGTTAATGAAAACGTAAAAATCAATCCATTTATTTTTGGCGGAGGGCAGGAAAGAAATATGCGGGCAGGCACCGAAAATTTATATGGCATAGTTGGATTTGCCAAAGCATTGGAGTTGGCTACAGAAAAAATGCAGGATGAAACTGCATATATTCAATCCATTAAAACCCACATGATAAAAGCACTTCGAAAACAATTGCCGGTAGTTAGTTTTAACGGTGATGCAGAAGGTAAAAGTTTATATACCGTTTTAAGTGTTTCCCTTCCTAAAACAGCGAAATCAGAAATGATTCTTTTCAATCTGGATATCAATAATATTTGTGTTTCGGGTGGCAGTGCCTGTACCAGTGGTGCCAATCAGGGATCTCATGTAATAGGAGTCATCAACAATAATCCTAATCAGGTAACAGTCCGTTTTTCGTTCAGCAAAAATAATACAAAAGAAGAAGTGGATTATGTTGTGGAGAAGTTGAAAGACCTGATTTAACCTGTTAAAGATATTTCAACGGATTGCGACGGGCAGATAAGATGTATTCTTTGATGTTCATCCAAAAAGCCAGAATCATATAGATTACAATGGGAGAACCCATCGTTAGAAAAGAAATATAAATAAACCACATGCGGATTCTTGAAGTGGCAATTCCCATCTTTTCACCAATAGCAGTGCAAACTCCAAAGGCATGCCATTCAACAAAATTTTTAAAACGGTTCATAGCACTAAGATAGCTTTTTTTTAATTTTTGCTCTAATCCGAAACTGTATGATAAATAAAAAATTAAAGTTCAAGCCTTAATACTTTGGGTATGAGTTTTTTTATCCCTTGGTTTTAATTAATTTCGCAGCGATCCGAAAAAAGGGTTTTTCTAGGAGAAATGCTTGAATAAATCCCGAATCCAATGGTTAGTGGTCGGATTGATTTATAGATTATACGTTCAATAAAATAAATTCAACACATGGTATTTGATCTTGACTTAATTAAGAAAGCTTATGCAGAAATGCCTGCAAAAGTAGATGCTGCCCGTAAAATGATTGGAAAGCCGCTTACATTGACAGAAAAAATATTGTATGCGCATTTAACTGTTACCGCTTCAACACCACATACACGTGGAGTTGATTATGTAGATTTTGCTCCGGACAGAGTAGCCATGCAAGATGCAACGGCGCAGATGGCATTATTGCAATTCATGACAGCTGGTCGTTCATCAGTTGCTGTTCCTTCCACTGTTCATTGCGATCATTTGATACAAGCTAAAACAGGAGCTACAGCAGATTTGGCTACTGCCGTCGAAACAAATAAAGAAGTATATGATTTTTTATCGTCCATTTCTAATAAATATGGAATTGGATTCTGGAAGCCAGGTGCAGGTATCATTCATCAGGTAGTTTTAGAAAATTATGCATTCCCGGGCGGTATGATGATTGGAACAGATTCTCACACACCCAATGCCGGTGGTTTAGGTATGGTTGCTATTGGCGTTGGTGGAGCAGATGCCGTGGATGTGATGGCAGGCTTACCTTGGGAACTTAAAATGCCTAAGATTATCGGTATAAAATTAACCGGTAAAATGAGTGGCTGGACTAGCGCAAAAGATGTGATTTTAAAAGTAGCCGGTATTCTTACAGTAAAAGGTGGAACCGGTGCAATTGTCGAATATTTTGGCGACGGGGCCGCAAGCCTGAGTGCTACAGGGAAAGGCACCATTTGTAATATGGGTGCCGAAATTGGTGCAACCTGTTCGTTGTTTGCATATGATGGTAAAATGGGAGAATATTTAACAAGCACATCCCGTGCAGAAGTTACAGAACTGGCTAATGGTATCCGTGAGCATCTTTGCCCAGATCCGGAAGTGGTTGCTGACCCGGCAAGTTATTATGACCAAGTGATTGAAATAAATTTAGATGAACTGGAACCTTATGTCAATGGGCCATTTACTCCAGACCTGGCTACACCAATCTCTGAAATGGCAGCGGCCGTTGAAGCAAACGGATGGCCTGCTAAATTGGAAGTAGCATTGATCGGTAGTTGTACAAATTCATCATACGAAGATATTAGCCGTTCGGTGAGTATTGTAAAAGATGCACAAAGCAAAGGATTGAAATTGAATTCAGAATTTACAATTACCCCGGGTAGTGAGTTGGTTCGATATACCATTGAAAGAGATGGATTCATCAATACATTTGAAGAAGTAGGTGGAGTAGTATTAGCAAATGCCTGTGGGCCTTGTATTGGTCAATGGGCCCGTCATATCGATGATCCGAACCGGAAAAATACCATCATCACTTCTTTCAACAGAAATTTTGCAAAAAGAAATGATGGAAATGCAAGTACACATGCATTTGTAGCATCACCCGAGATTGTAACTGCTATGGCTATTGCCGGTACTATTTCATTCAATCCATTAACAGATAAACTGAAGAATGCCAATGGGGAAGAATTTTTATTGGATGAACCTAGTGGTTTTGAATTACCTCCGAAAGGGTTTGATGTGAAGGATGCCGGATATCAGGCCCCGGCAGAAGATGGAAGTCAGATACAGGTTGTTGTTAGCCCCGAATCAAATCGTTTGCAATTACTGAAAGCTTTTACTGCATGGGAAGGAACTGATTTGAAAGGACTAAAATTATTGATCAAAGCAAAAGGAAAATGTACCACCGACCATATTTCCATGGCTGGATCATGGTTGAAGTTTCGTGGTCATTTGGATAATATCAGTAATAATATGTTGATTGGTGCAATCAACATATTTAATGAAAAAACGGATAATGTGAAAAATCAAATGACTGGCGAATACGATACAGTGCCCAATACTGCAAGAGCGTATAAGGATGCTGGAATCGGAAGTGTGGTCATTGGAGATGAGAATTATGGGGAAGGAAGTAGTCGTGAACATGCGGCTATGGAGCCACGTCATTTAGGTGTTCGAGCTATCATCGTTCGTAGTTTTGCACGGATACATGAAACCAATTTGAAAAAGCAGGGAATGCTTGGATTAACATTTGCAAATAAAGCAGACTACGATAAAATTTTGGAGAATGACCGTATTGATATTTTAGGATTAACTGAATTTAAACCAGGTAAGCCATTGACAGTTGTATTGAATCATGCCGATGGAACAAAAGATGAACTGGCTGTAAATCATACATACAACGAAGCACAGATTGATTGGTTTAGAAAAGGGGGTGCATTGAATGTGATCCGGGAAAGTTTGACAAACTAAGATTTTATAAAAATAAGTTGAATAATCATACCGCTTATAAACAGTAAATAGTCCAATGCGCTTTTCTGCGGTATAATACCATCTAAGATTTACACATAGTCCCTGCCCGTCCGGTCAGGCGGGCGT
>JAYWEL010000185.1:0-8729 GCA_043779285.1 Chitinophagaceae bacterium
GACGGCGGGGAACAGTTTTTTACCAGGGCGTATGATTTCGGTTATTCGAAAAGTCCGGAAGAAACTTTTTCTAAATGGAACAAGGAAAAAATATTGAGCGATGTGGTTTGGGTGATCCGTAAATTTCAACCCGATGTGATCATCACCCGTTTTCCGACAACTGGTGAAGGTGGTCATGGACATCATACTGCTTCAGCCATTTTAGCCAATGAAGCATTTGCAGCAGCTGCTAATCCCGCCAAATTTCCAGAACAATTAAAATATGTAAAACCCTGGCAGGCAAAACGGATTTTATGGAACACTTTTAATTTCGGCGGAACCAATACAACCAGCGAATCACAATTTAAAATAGATGTAGGGGGTTATAATGCTTTACTGGGAAAAAGTTATGGAGAAATTGCCGCTGAAAGCCGCAGCCAGCACAAGAGCCAGGGATTTGGTGTGGCCAGAACCAGGGGTGAGGCTTTTGAATATTTTAGAACAAATAGTGGATCAGCTCCTGAAAATGATTTGATGGATGGACTCGAAACCGGTTGGAAAAAAGTAACAGGCGGTATCCAGATCGAAAAATCTATTGACAGCATAATCCGTTCTTTTGATTTTGTTCATCCTGAAAAATCAGTTAAAAATCTGGTTCGCTTGCATACTTCCATCAATTCAATAAATGATGCACATTGGAAAAACAAAAAACTGGAGGAAGTAAAAAGTCTGATTGAAATGTGTAGTGGCTTGTGGATGGATGCATTTACAAGCAATCGATTTGCAGTACAAACAGATTCTATACGGGTCAATTTTTCCTTCAACAACCGCTTGGGTTCATTGGTAGTTTTAAAAAAACTAACGATTGATAATTTTGATTCAACATTTGTACTGAACCTTGAAAAAAACCGAAATACGAATTTTTCAAAAACGTTCCTGGTTCCTGACAGCAAACCGGTTACTCAACCGTATTGGCTAGCCGAAAAAATGGAAGAAGGTTATTTCAATGTGGCTGATCAACAAAAAATTGGGCAGCCCGATATGGATCCATCTTATTTTGCATTTTTCACATTGAACATCGAAGGGAAGGACATTGTTTTTAAGAAGCCGGTAGCATATAAATTCACTGATCCGGTTCGGGGAGAACTTTATCAGCCATTGGTTGTATTACCTCCGGTTTTAGTTTTGCCTGATGCATTAGTAAAAATATCCAAAGACAGCAATTCATTCAAAGGCGTATTGAATATAACAGCAAAAAAGAAAAATGTCAATGTATCGATAAAAGATATTGGGTTGTTAAAAAAAGAAAAAATAAAAAGTTCATTTACACCTTCAGATTTTTCAATTCTTGAAAAAGATAACTCCCAACAGGTGGATTATACAATTAAGGCTTCAGCAGATAATGAATATGATTTTCGTGTAAATATTTCCGGTTCTTCCAAAACATACAACCAGTCCCTTCACGAAATAAAATATGATCATATTCCATATCAACATTATTTTGAGCAGGCTCTTGTTAACAACAAAAAACTTGATTTAAAAACGGTGGGTAAAAAGATCGGTTACATTATTGGTGCAGGTGATAAAGTGCCGGATGCTTTGGAGCAAATGGGATACGAAGTGGTTTTGCTGGGCGATAAAGAACTAGGCCGTAATAACCTGCAACAATTTGATGCCATCATTACCGGAGTAAGGGCATACAATACCAATGATTGGATGGGAAGCCATTACGATCGGTTGATGAATTATGTAAAGGAAGGTGGCAATCTAATTGTTCAATACAATACCAATAATTTTATTAGTAGCCTGAATGCTAAATTAGGGCCCTATAAATTTGATATCAGCCGAAACCGAATAACGGATGAAAATGCAATGGTTAATTTTTTAAAACCGGAGCATAGGGTGCTGAATTATCCAAACAAGATCACCCAGGAAGATTTCAAAGGGTGGAAGCAGGAGCGGAGTATTTATCATGCAGGTAACAACCGGGATGTGAAATACGAAACCATTTTATCTATGAAAGATCCGGGTGAAAAAGAAGATGAAGGTAGTTTGATAGTTACTGAATATGGCAAAGGAACTTTTGTATATACCGGCTTGGTGTTTTTCCGTGAACTGCCTGCCGGGGTTCCGGGAGCATATCGGTTACTGGCAAATATTATTGCTTTGAATTTGAAAAAAACATTTTAATGAACACACAACAAAACCCAAGTGAAACCAGACGGAAACTGGCCTGGATATTCTCCATTGGCTTAGGCGTTGCATTAGGATTTTTGATCAAAAAAATGCACATAGGTTTGATGCTTGGGTTGATTATCGGATTATTGTCTTCCAATTTAATTAATAAAAATAAATGAGCAAAAAAGATAGCGAAAAAATCCCTTTATTCAAGTCCTGGAAACAGTGGTATTTTTTTGTGCTGGGTTTCCTTGCTTTATTGATATTACTGTTTTCATTATTTACTAAAAATTTTGCATGACACAACTGGATTGGGTAGTACTGATACTTACATTGGCATCCATTATTATCTATGGAGTATATCGAAGCCGTACTACCCGCAATTTGGATGGGTATTTTTTGTCTAACAGAAGTATGCCCTGGGGTTTAGTTTTGCTAAGCATCATGGGCACACAGGCAAGTGCTATTACCTTTATTTCTGCACCCGGACAAGCCTATACAGACGGTATGCGTTTTGTGCAATATTATTTTGGATTACCCATAGCCATGGTGGTTATATGTATTGCATTTGTTCCCATCTTTCATATCTTAAAAGTTTATACAGCATATGAATATCTCGAACAACGATTTGATCATAAAACAAGATCATTAACCTCGTTTTTATTTTTGATGCAACGGGGTCTTTCAACCGGAATCAGTGTTTTTGCTCCATCCATAATCCTTTCTTCTTTACTGGGATGGAATATTTATTTGACCAATTTATTCATGGGGGGCTTACTGATCATTTATACCGTAAGTGGTGGTGCAAAAGCAGTCGCATATACACAGCAGTTGCAACTGATCGTGATTTTTATCGGGATGTTCCTGGCTGCTTATCTGATGGTGAACATGCTGCCTTCAACGGTGAGTTTTGCTGATGCACTGCACGTTAGTGGCAGCATGGGGAAATTGAATGTGATCACATCCGGATTTCAGGACGGTAAATTCAACTGGAGCGATCAGTACAATATACTAAGTGGAGTGGTTGGTGGATTCTTTCTGGCATTGTCCTATTTCGGAACAGATCAATCGCAGGTGGGTAGATATCTTACCGCAAAATCCCTGAGTCAGAGTAGGGTGGGTTTATTAATGAACGGACTGGTAAAAGTGCCGATGCAGTTTCTGATATTGCTGGTTGGTGGATTGGTTTTTACATTTTATATGTTCAATAAAGCACCTATTTTTTTTAACGATCAGCAATTGGTAAAACTCGAAAATTCTGTTTACAAAGATTCGCTCAAAATTGTACAACATCAGTATGATGTATTGAGTATAAAAAAACAAGATGTGGTCATTCAGTTCTCCAATTCTTTGAATAATGGAACAGAAGAGTTACAGGATAAAAATGCAGGGATTTTACAAGATTTGCAAAAACAGACAGATAGCTTACGGAATAAAGTAAAAGCCTGGTTGAACTCTAAAGAGGTTGGGGGAGATGGCAATGATGCCAATTATATTTTCCTTCGCTTTGTCGTCGATTATTTACCAGCTGGATTAGTGGGATTGCTGATTGCTATTATTTTTCTGGCATCCTGGGGTAGTATTGCTGCTGCTTTGAATTCGCTGGCATCGGTTACTATGATAGACTTTCATCGTAAATACAGAAAAGAAGAAGAAGGTCCTGAAAAAGAATACAGGCTCTCGAAATGGTATACATTAGCTTGGGGTATATTCTGTATCATCGTATCCATGTTTGCCTATAATGTGGGTAACAGTTTGATTGAAGCGGTGAATATATTGGGTTCACTTTTCTATGGTGTCATTCTCGGCGTATTTCTGGTAGCATTCTTTATCAAAAAAATCAAAGATGGAAATACCGTTTTCATAGCCGCTTTACTGGCAGAAGCAGTGGTACTAACGGTATTTATACTGACCAAGATGGAACTTTTTAAAATTGGGTTTCTATGGTTAAATCCAATTGGAGCTTTAGGGGTTGTTGGTTTTAGTTTATTACTAAATCCAATGCTGGCAAAAAAATAAACCCCGGCAAATAAATGACGGGGTTCAAATAAGTATCTAAAAAAAATTATTTTAAAGTAGCAAGTAATTTTTCATTTAAAGTTACGTAGTCGCCATTCGACGCTTTTTTAGCCAGTTCCAACGACTTAGTAGCTCCTGCAATAGCATCTGCTTTTTTGCCCAATTTAGCCAGGCAACTTGCCCTTTGATACTGTATCCAGAATGCAGTAGGATTTAATTCAACCGCTTTATCAAACCATACCAATGCCTGGTTCATATCCTTGCCATTATCTACATAATACATAGCGGCATTGTAATAAGGTTTGGTATCTTTCTCCATAACGCTTTTTATCTGTGCCATCACTTTCGATTCAACATCCGTACTTATTTCTGTTTGAATATATTGGTTGGCCCACATAATTTGCAAAACACAACTATTGGCGGTGATGTTTCCAAAACCCATAGTGAATGATTCAATGTTGAAGGGCAATTCCGCAGGAGCAACTTTTACCCGAACTACATCCTGATCCTGCTTGTAAGCAGCCGGACTGGTTACATCGGTTTGTTTGGTAATGATGAGGGTCCATTCTTTGGCATCCGGAATAGTTAATACACCATACTTTCCGGCTTTAATTTTTGTGCCAGCGATGGTAACTTCATCTCCAAAAGTCAGGGTCGTTGCTGTATTCGCACCGGTACGCCATACTTGTCCAAATGGAACCAGGTCTCCAAAAATCTTGCGTCCTTTCATAGCTGGACGAGAATAAGACAATTCGATATTTGAAAGCCCGAAATCTTGTACAACCGTTGTTGTTGGTGAAGGAGCTGGTGTTTTAAGTGTCTGTGCATCAGTGCCTGTAAAAGAAAAGAATGTAACGGCTCCGATAAATAATAATTTTTTTATCATAATGGTTTTTGTTTTAAGTGCTTAAAGGTAAGATTATTAAGGAGTTTAGAAAAACAAGAATTTGTTGTCTATTAATATTGTCACTTTCAAATACTTTTTTTGTGAAGTAGTTTCATAAATTTTAAAAATTATTTTAACAAATATTTGTATATGTGTTAAAATAATGTTATTTTAATATATTATTATAATAATATGTTTCCACCTGAGTATTTCAGCATCAACTAATGTTGGGGTTTTCATGTTTTTAAAAAAGATCCACCCTTTTTTGAGTAACAAACAATTTTTTTTTAATAGTTGGTTTCAGGAAAATAAATCGGGATTCAAATAAATTCTAAAATATATCCTGATATAATCAAAATTAAGAGTTGTGAAACTATTGTAAAACTAAAGCTATTGAATGTACGATTTGTTCCGCTCCCTATTCAAATTTTCGTACCACTAATCTAGTACCTACTTTAATTAATATCCTGAATTCTGTATTGAATTAAAATTCAGTACCTAAATATTTAATTCATTTTTAAAATCAAAAACAATGAAACTTCGACTAATCATCTCAGCACTATTTATGTTTTTAATATTAAATGTAAGTGCACAACGAGAACCTAAACCAATTGAAGGTCAGTACATAGTAGTACTGAAGGAGTCTTCTGCTAAACCTGTAGTTAAAGACCAGAAAAAAAATGATAACAGGGAACAAAAAGCAGCTTCAAATAAAGCTGCAAGAGACAAGAATGTTGCAAAGTTAAAATCAGTACAGAATGGAAAAGGCATTAAAGAATCGTCAGTTATCAACGAAGTCGCTGATGTACTTGTTGCATTTTCGGCAAAATTGACAGGAGCAGAGAAAAAGGCATTGGAATCAGATCCGGATGTAGAATATGTTGCGCAGGATTATTCAGTCGAACTTGAACCAATAAAAGATGAACCAAATCCTCCGGATGTTGGTTCAATTTTCAACCAAAAACATTTCGATTCTAATAGTGATCGGGTATATTCTGGTCCAAACTGGAGCCCGGTTGATAATACTTATGTAAAAAATAATACAGAGATTTTTGCCCAGGTTACTACTTGTGCTATAACCCGTGCAGGAGGATTCGCAGATGGTTCTTTAAAAAGTACTTGGATTTGGATTCTGGATACAGGTATTGATCTTACTCATCCAGACCTGAATGTCCAAACTAGCCCTACTTTTGCCAAATCTTTTATAGCTGGTCAAACAGTTCAGGATGGCCATAGTCATGGAACACATTGTGCTGGTATTGCTGCTGCCAAAAACAATACAATAGGTGTTGTTGGTGTATCAGCTGGAGCAAAAGTAGTTCCGGTTAAAGTACTTAGTAATACCGGTTCCGGATCTTTCAGCGGAATTCTTGCCGGTATTAACCATGTTTCCATGTATGATATAGCCGGTGATGTAGTAAACATGAGCATAGGAGGTTATCCTGTTTCAAGTTGCGAAAACAATTATCCTGCATTAAGGGATGCTATCAGAAATCTGGGTTTAGCAGGTACACATGTGGTAATGGCAGCAGGTAATGATTATGATTGCGGTGGAAATCCAAAAAATTTACCGGGTTGTATCAATGGAACAAATGTTTATTCTGTTGGAGCCCTGAATTGTGATTTGACAAAAGCAGGTTATTCTAATGGTGGGTTTGGATTGGATTGGGTGGCAGTCGGAAGTGGTGTTTATTCAACAATTCCAGGTGGTGGCTATGGTACAAAGTCAGGAACATCTATGGCTACTCCGGTAGTTGCAGGTGTCATTCATGCCCGTGGTGGCGCACCAGTTAGTGGTGGTAGTATTTCCTTCTGTGGTGCTGCAGTACGTTTGGCAAGACGTTGATTTTGATTTTTTTTGATGATTGGAAATAGGGTATGGAATATCCTATTTCCAATCATCTTGTTATAAGAAATATAAAACAACTCGTTATGAAACCTACACACTTTTTAATTGCCGGATTTTTTTTTATTTCTGCATGCAGTAATTCTTCAAAAGGAACTTCAGTGCCAAACAATACAGATTCTACAGTGAAATGGAGCAAACTCCAGTCTGGCAATCAATGCAGTATGGAAACAGCCATGAATGCAGTCATTACAAGCCAGGAACAACTTGATGAAATCTGGGTTAAAGCATTTACGATGGATATGCCTCCTGAAAAACTGAATGTAGATTTTACAAAAAATTCAGTCGTTGTTCTTTTTTTAGGCTCTGTTAACAAAGGTGGTCATAGTATTGAGATAACAGGTATAAAAAACAGCGATGAAAAAGGGTTTCAGATTGGGGCAGAACATAAACTACCGGGTAAAAACTGCATGAGTACCATGGCTATCGAATTCCCTTATTTTATTGGCTTGACCGATATTGTATTGTCTGGGAAAACGGAATTTACTGTTACAAAAAAAGAAATTGATTGTGAACTATGATAAAAGACCGGAGAAAAGAATCTCTTGGGCAATTGTTAAAAAATAATATTGTTGAATCTGTTTTTTAAATGCAATGCTGGGGCTAAAAAGCTTCAGCATTGTATTTTTTACATAAGGGATGGAGATGCTGATTTTTTAAGACTTTGTTTTAATATGTAGTAAAATAAAAATTTGGTATTTTTTACTGTCTTCAAACCAACGTATTCTTTTTGAAGGTTGTATACTTTACTTTGATGAATCGAATCTGAATATTTATTTTTTTAGAATTATTATTGCACATGAAATTATTTTTGATCCGATTCGTAAAGTCCACATTTATTTATCTGCAGTTGCACCGGTTTTTCGGTTTTTTTACAGGGGCTATTTCCAATCTTTTGTATCTCACAAAATTTTCTGCCTGGGCTTATGCTAACCAGAAAATTGCATTTAATGATTTTGTTTCAAAATGGGATTATACCAAGCGGTATGCTATGTATGAATGGGTTATTGAAAATTATCAATTAAATGTTTCGGTTAATTATTTAGAATTTGGTGTTGCATCAGGACAATCTTTTAAATGGTGGCTGGAAAGAAACAAGAATCCGGAAAGTCGTTTCTATGGTTTTGATACATTTAACGGATTGCCTGAAGATTGGGGGCCTTTTAAAAAAGGTTCATTTAGTAATGATAACCAGGTACCCGTTGTTTATGATGATCGGGCATCTTTTTATCAGGGTTTATTTCAACAAACTCTTCCCGGCTTTATTCAAAATTTTGATAATGCCAGAAAAAATGTCATCATGCTGGATGCCGATCTGTATTCGGCAACCTTATATTCATTAACTACACTATCTCCTTTTTTGAAAAAAGGAGATATCATTTTCTTTGATGAATTTGTTGTTCCTACACATGAGTTTAAAGCATACCTGGATTTTACTCAATCACATTATATCGACTTAAAGTTAATAGCTGCAGCCAATAATTATTATTTTGTTGCTTTTCAGGTAAACTAGGTAATTGCTTTAAAGGATGTAAACTGTAATTTGCCAGGCAGAATGAATCTATCTGACGGGCTTTCAACTTTTGTTCTTTGTATTATTGATAACAACAATAACAATAGTTTTCTTGCTCTGCTTCAAGTTGTGATTTGCTTTCAACTTTTGCCGCCAGAAACAGTGAGCCGACGCTGACGTTGGCCATCATGCCGTAGATGACAAACGGCAAGCTGGGCGGGATGATCGGGCCCAGCGTGGCTGACGCG
>JAYWEL010000186.1:0-8728 GCA_043779285.1 Chitinophagaceae bacterium
TTTTCTGCGGTATAATACCATCTAAGATTTACACATAGTCCCTGCCCGTCCGGTCAGGCGGGCGTTGGACTATTTAGTAAATCAAGATGGTATAATTTGCCCGTAAACTTTATTGAGAAGGTCAAGCTCACCAATATTTGTTAAGATGATAAAACAACTTGTGTCGGCGATTATTTTTTTAGGCATTAGCAACGTCTCTGGTTAAATCAGAAGCCGGATAATTAAAAATAGAAACATTATATTTTCCCAATAATTCAGCAAAGGTTCGTTTTGTCAGTCCAACAACTTCTGCTGCTTGTCCAAGTGAAAGTTTACCTTGTTCATAAAGCTGTGACGCTACGAGCATAGCAATCTCTCAATTATCTATTTCCAATGAGTCTGGTATATTTAAAGTCACTGTTTTCATATACCATATATAATAAAATTTAAAGAAGTTTTGAAGTGTTTAGAATAGTGCTGATCAATTCACCGATTTTAAAACCCCATCCTGCTTTTTAATAAAGTATAATTTTTTGTTCTCGAAATAATCCAGTGTCATGTTCTGGCGGTTGGTAAATACTGGCTGAATGTCGAAATCCCTGAAAACAGTATATTCTTTTCGACTGATATTAGCCGGGAAATCATTTCTATATTCATTCAATAATTTAGCAAATCGCCAGATGGCTTCATAACCTCTAAATACCATGTCGGAAGGGCGGGCATACATGGTTGTGTTATAAAAATCAATAATTGATTGGCTTGTTTGATTTGACCTTCCATTATAAAAAGGTGTCGGATAAATGATCTCCAATCCTTTGTATTCAGCTGAATGGAATTCGGTTATGCCATCCCAGGTGGGCATACCCATAACAGCAACCGGATATTTTGAATTTAATGAAGCCAGAGCTTTACATAATTTTTTTCCGAAATTCTCATCCAAACTACCGGCTAAGCAAAAATTGTTTTTTGTACTGTCCAGATGAGGAATCAAATCGGTTTCTGTGAAATTGGGATTCAGGTCAACATATTTGATTTTTAATGGGATACCCGTAGTTATTTTAGCATAGTCATTCAGGTAATTTTTCACCATATCTTCCATTCTCCCTTTTTGCCTGAAGACAATCAAATTTTTTGTTACGTAATATTTTTGAATATGCTTGTAAATGGCTTCGCAATTAGTTTTCAACGTTGAGTTCAAAAGTACGAGGTAAGGATTATTTACAACGCCTCCATCAAAAGGCAGGTTGGTATTTATTACCGGTACTTTTTTGAAAGCTGCATATTCGGCAAAACTGATTAATTCCTGTGCAGTAGTATGGACAATAATCAGGTCTACTTTTTCCATTTCCCGACTGTTCAAAATCTGCGTAACAGATTTTGAAGAACGGGTATCATAAATAAATACATCAAAAGCCATTCCTTCTTTGTGCATCGAATCGAAAGCCAATTGTGCCCCGGTAATGAACTCTAAACCGGGGTTGATAAACTTTGGAAATTCTTTGCCATAGCGGTATTCATTATTATTATCGTATGCCGAATCAAGAAAAATTGGGGCAAAAATAGCAATCTTTGGTTTAGCTATTATACCCGATCCGTTTTGCGCAAATAAATCATTCGCTTGCAAAAGCAAAATACAGAGGGTCATTAAAAGTGAACTATTTTTATTCATTGATACGAAAATAATTTAGTCGCATGGCTTGTTATTCCATTTGGTTGATAAGTTGGTAGGTTGATAAGTTGATAAGTTAACTTGTTATCCAGTAAACCCATCCAATCCCGTCCGGACGACCGCCAGCCCGAAAGAATCATTCTGGCGGGGATTGGACAGGTATAACTCAGAACTTCTCAACTTCTCAACTTCTCAACTTCTCAACTCCTCAACTCCTCAACCTTCAACCCTCTAAACTCTCAACCCTAAACTCTCAACCCTCTCAACTCTCCCTCATTATTCCCACTCAATGGTAGCCGGCGGTTTGCTGCTGATATCGTATACAACCCGGTTTATTCCTTTTACATTATTGATGATCTCGTTCGAAACATAAGCCAGGAATTCATAAGGTAAATGAGCCCAGTCGGCCGTCATGCCATCCACACTGGTTACTGCACGAATAGCTAACGTGTACTCATACGTTCTTTCATCGCCCATCACACCTACACTTTTTACCGGTAACAAGATTGCACCGGCCTGCCAAACCGTTGCATACAGATGATGATCTTTTAAAGCTTTGGTATAAATATGGTCTGCATCTTGCAATAATTTTACTTTTTCTTCCGACACATCACCTAAAATCCTTATCGCCAAACCAGGGCCAGGAAAGGGATGCCGGTCAATCATGTCAGATGGAAGCTCCATTTCTCGACCAACTCTTCTTACTTCATCTTTAAATAATAATCGCAAAGGTTCCACCAGTTTCAGATGCATCGTATCGGGCAATCCACCTACATTGTGGTGCGACTTGATGGTTGCCGACGGACCATGTACAGACATGCTTTCTATAACGTCCGGATAAATAGTACCCTGCCCGAGAAAAGAAATATTTTCAATACGATGTGCTTCTTCCTGAAAAATATCGATGAAAAGCCCACCGATTATTTTCCGTTTTTCTTCCGGATCTGATTTGCCTGCTAAGCCATTGTAGAAACGTTGTTTGGCATCAATACCTTTTACGTTTAATCCTAAACGTGCATACATCTCCAGCACGTTTTCAAATTCATTTTTTCGTAAAACACCATTGTCTACAAAAATGCCAAAGAGCCGGTCACCTATGGCTTTATGAATAAGTGTTGCAGCAACTGTACTGTCCACACCACCACTTAATGCCATCACTACACGGCCATCACCGATTTGTTTTTTTATAGATTCTACCGCATCTGTAATAAAATGAGCTGGTGTCCAGTCCTGGGTACAACCACAGATGCTCACTAAAAAATTACTGATCATTATTTTACCTTCGGTAGAATGATACACTTCCGGATGAAACTGAATGCCATATAAAGGAAAAGTTTCTGTACCCGTTTTTTTGAAAGCTGCAATCGGAATGCTTTCGGTTGTTGCCAATAGATCAAAGCCTTTCGGCAATTCCAGTATGGAGTCGGCATGGCTCATCCATACCTGGCTTTTTTCGGAAATATTATTAAGGAAGACATCCTTTTTTTTACGGATCATTTGTGCACGTCCATATTCCCGCTTACTGCTTTTTTCTACCCGTCCGCCAAAATGTTTTGCGGTTAGTTGTGCGCCATAACAAATACCTAAAACAGGTACCTGTTTTATAAGTGCTTCAATATTTATTTCGGGAGCATTTTCCTGGTTTACAGAAAAAGGAGAACCGGATAAGATGATTCCTTTCAAGTTTTTATCCAGTTCGAAACTTTTGTGATAAGGAATGATTTCACAATAAACATTAGCTTCCCGTACTACCCGTGCAATCAATTGTGTGTATTGGGATCCGAAGTCGAGGATCAGTATTTTTTCCGTCATAGAGCTGCAAAGTTAAGGTTTCGCTTATTTATGGAAACAAGTTCTATCTGTTTGAAGAAAAGGGATTAGTAGGAAAGTAGATAAGTAGAAAAGTGGGAAAGTAAGAAAGTTGATATGTTGATAAGTAGAAAGTAAAATTGTAGGTAGTATAAACAATTATTTCAACGTATTTGTAACTTCACTAAAGGTTTAAGCATCTTACCGTTTGTATTTTAGATCTGTTTTTTAAATGAACAAAAAATTGCCATGAACAAATTATTATTGGTTTTAAGTTTTACTACAATCATCTTGTCTTCCTGTACATATAACTGTAATAATGGTAGAGGTAAAAAAGGGAATGGGAATATTGTTAGTCAGGAAGTGAGTGTAAACTCTTTTTCCGATTTGTCAATAAGTGGTGCATACCAGGTTTATTTAAAAAATGATTCCACATATTCAGTGCGTATCATGGCCGATGAAAATTTAATAGACCGGGTTTTGGTTAAAGAAGAAAATGGGGAATTAGTAATAAAAACCCAAATGGGCTTGAATCTTCGTCCCAGTCGCAGGATAAAAATTCACATCTCATCTCCCGAGTTTAATCGGGTTAAAGTTTCAGGCGCAGTCGACATTTTTGGGGAAGGTAAAATATCCGGAACCAATGAATTGTCTATTAAATCAAGTGGTGCAACCCATGTTAAGTTGGATCTGGATGTGCCCAAAGTGCGGGTTGATATTTCGGGAGCCGGAGAAGTTAATCTTACCGGAGAAACCAGGGATTTTGACATTCAATCGAGTGGGGCAAGTGAGGTAAATTGTTTCGACTTAAAGGCTGAGAATATTAAATTAAAAATTTCGGGAGCCGGTGATGCAAAGGTTTTTTCCAGCGTATCGTTAGATGTAGTTATTCGAGGAGCAGGATCTGTGAAGTATAAAGGCAATGCCAGGGTGACTCAAAAAATTTCGGGTGCAGGTTCATTAAAAAAAGTCAGTTAATCTTACTCTTTATTTTTCTTGTATGGGGAATCAATTTTTAAAAAGTCTTTTAAAAGGGCTTCAACCCCAATAATTGCTAGGCTAAAGCCTAAATAAACAAACTATTTTATCACCGCTCTGAAGCCCGCCCGGATGAACTCCGTTCGGACGGGAGCGGTGCAATGGATGTAAATCAAAGCCCCAATAATTGCTTGGCTCATTCATTGATTCTCCATTTTTTCTTGCCCCGTTCTTTAGAACGGGGGAGAAATTAGCATTTATAAAAGGGCTTTAGCCCCAAAGAGTTCACTGCTGCTGTATCACCAACCATATTGAAAATGGGGTTGAACAATTTTAATTACGCCTTTATTTTCTGTTAGTTTTAGAATGATAAAGAAACCTTATTTTTATAACGATGCTAAAAGGCATCGTTTTTTTTATGAGCACAGCAGAAAAAGAATCCTTTCAAAACATTGCCATTGTTTGTAATCCTTTAGCAGGCGTAGGCAGAGCCGTAACATTGGCAGATAAAATTGCACAATCATTACGAAAAAGAAATATTCCATTTCAGGTGTTTAAAGAAAACTGGCCGCAACAGTGGGAAGACTATTCAGATATTTATATTGTAGGCGGGGATGGCACTTTGAATTATTTTATCAATCATTATCCAGCTATTGAACTACCTCTGGTTATTTTTAATGGTGGTACAGGAAATGATTTTCATTGGATGCTTTATGGAAAAACAGATATAGAAAAACAATTGGATTTGGTACTAAATACCTCGGCTAAACCAATTGATTGCGGCAAGTGTAATGACCGTTTTTTTCTGAATGGGTTAGGAATTGGATTTGAAGGCGAAGTGGCGGGTAGTTTGATGGGAAAGAAAAAACGATTTGGTAAAAAATCCTTTATGTTGGCAGTTTTGAAAAAAATTATACTGTACCGGGCAAAACAATATAAAATTACCATGGAAGGCAAAACAATGGAAAGTCGCAATATGATGATTAGCATCATGAATGGGAAAAGAGCAGGAGGAGATTTTCATATTTCGCCAGAATCATCACCCTCTGATGGCCTGCTAAATGTTGTTATGGTTGAACCAATTTCTGTGTTAAAGCGTATTCAATATTTGCCCGTCATTGAAAAAGGGAAACATTTAAAACTCGATATCATCCGGCATTTTAATACAACAAATCTAATCCTTGAGTGTAAAGAGCCTATTGCCTCACACTTGGATGGAGAATATTATTCAATCCATAAAATAGACGTGTCTGTATTACCCGGTAAGTTTAAGTTCCGGTATTAATGAAAAAGGCATAAAAAAGTCTAGTATCGTTTTAAAACGATACCAGACTTTTTAGCTAAAAGCAGATATAATGATATATTAATAGTTGCTTCTGTAACCGCCGCCACCAGAGTTACGGTCATATCCACCGCCGCCGCCTCTGTTGCCGCCGCCGCCGCTTCCACCACCGCCAAAGCTGCGCTTCTTGTAACCGCCGCCACCTGCACCGCCGCTGCCTTCTGGCTTAGGACGAGATTCGTTAACAACAATGTTACGACCATCTAATTCAGTCTCGTTTAAAGATGAGATGGCTGCTTTAGCTTCTTCATCATTAGGCATTTCAACAAAGCCGAAGCCTTTGCTGCGCTGAGTAAATTTGTCAATAACGATCTTTGCTGATGCAACTTCGCCATACTGGGCGAATAAGTTGGATAGATCTTGGTCGTTTAAACCCCAACTTAAGTTTCCTACGTAAATGTTCATTGTGAAAAGTTTTAAAAAATAATAATAAGTGCCAACAGAAAAACAAGCCACCATGAACATTAAATACGTTCAGACGAGTGAAATGAGAAATCTGAAAAGAACACTAAACGATGCAAAGTAACAACTTTATATGTGGAATTCAAGAAATTTTAAAAAAATTACTTATGTGATTAAAAAGAGGGCAAAAAAAGACCTCCAAAAGGAGGTCTGTATAAGTTTAAGAGAGAATTTATTCTGCTGTTACGTCAAAATCAACATCAACAACATTACCGCTTCCAAAGTCAATCTGGGCTTTATACGAACCCAATTCTTTTACTTCATCCGCAATACTGATCTTGCGACGGTCTATTTCGTAACCTTTTTGCTCACGGATAGCACGGCTGATTTGTAAAGAAGTTACACTTCCAAAAATCTTTCCGCTTGTTCCGGTTTTAGCGCCAAGGGTTAACGGAGCTTCTTTCAACTTAGCAATAACATGGTTGATTTCAGCCAGCATTAAATCTTCTTTCTTTTTAATTTGTTTTAAGCGTTCAGCCAATTGCTTTAAATTGCTTGAACTTGCTTCGATGGCAAATTTTTGTGGAATAAGGAAGTTACGGGCATAGCCGTTCTTTACTTTAGCCACTTCGTTGGCTCCACCTAAATTGTCTACATCTTTTATTAAAATTACATCCATAATTATCCTCCTTATTTTAATAAATCTGTTACGTAAGGTAATAAAGCCATTTGACGAGCGGTTTTCACTGCTTCAGAGATCTTTCGCTGAAATTTCAATGAATTACCGGATAAGCGGCGTGGTAAAAGTTTACCCTGCTCGTTCAAAAACTTTTTCAGGAAATCCGTGTCTTTGTAGTCAACAGACTTAATGCCATATCTTTTGAAACGGCAATATTTTTTTGCTCTGTTGTCGATGCGGATTGCTGTGAGGTATTTAATGTCGTTATGTCTTGCCATAATTATGCTTCAACAGCGTTTTGGGTTCCTGAAAGTACGCCACTTCTCTTTTTAGCATTGTACTCGACGGCGTATTTATCGAGTTTTACAACAAGGTGACGAAGCACTGAGTCGTCACGCAGAAGCTGAATTTTCAACTTCTCATTGAAGTCGGTTGGCGCAGTAAATTCCATGATCCAGTATAAACCCGTGGTTTTTTTCTGGATAGGATACGCCAGTGATTTTAATCCCCATACATTTTCAGCAACTACTGCTCCACCGTTTTCGGTAAGAAAAGTAGCATACTGTTTCATAGCGGCTTTGAAATCTTCCTCGCTAAGAACCGGAGTAAAAATCACCATCAATTCGTAATTGTTCATTTCCTTGATTGGTTTAAATTAAAAAATTCTGTTTTCTCTTTTTACAGAGGGCAGCAAAGGTAAGGGTTTTCGGAATATAGTTTTAGAGAAAGGACAGTTATTTTAAAGCTTGTTAAGGGTTATATGTGTTAAAAATATAAACTGTCAATGATTTTAAACAGTATATTCTTAATCAAGTTGGATATTCATTCATTTTTAATCAAGAAAAAAGCCTGTCAATAAATGACAGGCCTCAAAAATCTTCAAATGTTTTATTGAATGACAAAAATCTGGGATAAACTGTGTTGGTTATTCAGTATTCTTATTAAATAAATACCACTGCTCAGGTTTTCAATATTCAATTGTTTGCTTTGATTTATTGCTGCAGTGCGATACCCGGCATCTCTCAATACCACCTGTCCATTTATATCCAATATGTCAATCTGTACCATGCCAGCTTCGGGTTTAAAGCTTAAAAACAACTGGTTCTTTGCCGGGTTAGGCATGAGTTTAAAACTAAGTTTGGCAGCAGTAATATTGTTGATTCCAGTTACAGCCGTTGGCAATAAGGTGCGGCTCATAACCGGGTAATGATCTGTAGTGCGGCTGGAATAATTGCTTACCCAATTTTCCACCTCATGGATCATACGGGCGGAAAAAGGGACATAGTCCGGAACCATCTCATTCGAAAAAATCTGGTGATCAATCACATCACTGTAAGCAGCAATGGACCTTAATCCCGCCATACTCAACGGCATGGTTATCGATTTGTAGTGATCATTATCAGTGGAATCCTTCACGATGTCATCATAAGAGGTAAGAGCAGGAACCACATTCAAGGAAATGGTCGAATCCAGATCGTCATTGTAATCGCCCAGTAAAATGATATTGACCGTACTGAACTGTGCATCCAGGCTGTCTTTCAATTCCTTTGCACCTCCTTTTCTACGGTTGTAATCGTTGATATCGGCACTGCCGGCCTTTCCATGTATCAGGATGAAATGGTATTTTTTGGTTGCCTGTCCATTACTGATGTCGGCTTCCATCAAAAAAGGATAGCGGCCGCTTGCCCAATTAGTATAAGTTGCTGAGCCGGAACCGTTTCGAAGCATGCCTCTTACCTTTACATTTTTCACTATATCGTTTTTGTAAATAAAAGCCAGCTTCTGACCACCTGCATAATTCGGGCTGCTTGCATTATCTGCTCCAGAACAAAAATCGGAAACCTTAAAAGAATAACCCGGCATCGAATTG
>JAYWEL010000187.1:0-8680 GCA_043779285.1 Chitinophagaceae bacterium
GTTCAGGAAATTTTGAAAACCAATAAACTTATCTAAGATGCTAAAGTTATCCAGATATATCCTGTATGATATCATCAGAAACAAAGTAATTATTGGGTATACATTGTTTCTCTTCATAATTTCAATAAGCATGTTCAGGATGGAAGACAACAATAGTAAAGCCCTGTTAAGCCTGTTGAATATTGTTTTGATTATTGTACCACTTATAAGCTTAATTTTTTCAACCATACATTATTATAATTCATACGAATTCATCGAAATGATGCTCTCGCAACCCATCAGCAGAAGAAATATTTTGTTGAGTGAATTTACCGGTGTTAGTGTTTCGTTGTTGACTGCATTCCTGATTGGTGTTGGAGTACCTGTGCTTTTATTTGCCTTTAATGATACCGGGCTTTCCCTGTTGCTGACAGGAGCAGCCCTGACACTGGTTTTTACTTCTATAGCATTTCTGGCATCGGTAAAGTCGAGAGACAAAGCAAGAGGTATAGGTGCTGTTTTATTGCTCTGGTTTTATTTCGCACTTATTTTTGACGGATTGGTATTGATGATACTTTTCAGCTTCAGTGACTACCCACTCGAAAAACTTACTGTGGCTCTATCCTCATTGAACCCCATAGACCTTGGACGCATATTCATTATGCTGAAAATGGATGTCAGTGCATTGATGGGATATACCGGTGCATTATACAAAGATTTTTTCGGCAGTTACAGCGGTATGCTCTATACTATGGGTATTATGACTGTCTGGGTTTTTACTCCATTATTATTTGCTTTAAAAATTTTCAGAAAAAAAGATTTGTAAACTAATAAAAGAAGATATGATCAGGGTTTATACTTTCCTCTTTTTATTCAGCAGTTACTGCATCTACAGTTGGTTTGTGTACACAACAGGAACTCATGATACCATTGCTTACACTGCAAACAATTCAACATCTGTGAAGAAAGGTAAAATACTTTTTCAACAATATAATTGCATATCCTGTCATCAGGTTTATGGTTTGGGTGGATATATTGGTCCGGAACTTACACAAGCTTATAGTGACAAATTAAGGGGGCCATTATATATCAAAGCATTTTTAAAAGCTGGCAGTAAAATGATGCCTGATTTTAAATTGACCGAAGATGAAATTGAATCGCTTACAGAATACCTGCATTACATCGATCAATCTGCCAAATCTGTAAAATGAAAAATTCCGAAATTCAAAACAATCCTTCGTACCAAATAAGTAAAGCATTCTTGATTCTCTCTTTTATTTATTTGATTATGGGTCTTTGCTTTGGCATGTTAGGAGCCATACAATTCAATGAAACCAGTTTTTTGAAAGAACAATTTTCATTTCAAAAAACCAGGCCCTTGCATGTTTACCTGGTATTAAGCTGGCTTTTTACAGCCGCACAGGCTTTGATCTATTATTTTATTTCGGATTTTACTTCGCAGAAACTGCATAAACCAAAACTAGCATGGCTTCATTTTGGATTGCAGGTTTTTAGCTCCACATTAATAGTTTACTGTTTTTTTACAGGCCGTTTCGGAGGCAGGGAATATTTGGAATTTCCACCACTGGTGGGTCTTTTGGTGTTGCTAAGCTGGATACCTTTTGCATATAACTTTATTAAAACATTGAAACCGGATTTTAAGAATGCTCCTGTTTATGTATGGAGCTGGTCAACCGGTATTTTATTTTTTTTCATTACGTTTTCTGAATCTTACTTATGGATTTTTGATTATTTCGGTGCGAACATTATCAGGGATATTACCATACAATGGAAGGCCCTGGGCTCGATGGTTGGCAGCTGGAATATGATGATATATGGCAGTGCGATGTATGTCATGGAGAAAATCAGCAAGGATAAAAAACTTTGTCAATCACCCCTCGCTTTTTTCATGTATTTCCTGGGTCTTACCAATCTCATGTTCAACTGGGGCCACCATACCTATATTGTACCTGCTGCACCGTGGATAAAACAAGTGGCATTTATCATCAGCATGACCGAGTTGCTTATACTGGGTCATATAATCTGGAAATGGCGCAAAACCTTATCCGCTGCCGTTAAAAATTATCACAATCTGGCTTACCGTTTTTTATCTTTTGCTGATGGGTGGATATTTCTTAACCTGACTTTAGCTATTTTAATTTCAATACCGGCCATCAATTTTTTTACCCATGGAACGTTGATTACTGTAGCTCATGCAATGGGTGCTACCATTGGCATTAATAGCATGCTGATATTGGGTTCTGTCTTTTTCATTTTACAGTCGGAAATGATTCCGGGTATTGAAAGACATAAAAAATTGATTGGCATAAACATGACTATTACGAATCTCTCACTCCTGGTATTCTGGATATCACTTATCCTTGGTGGATTGGTAAAAATTTCTGGCAATATCCAAAACAAGTCTTTTTATGAAATCATGAATAACCTGTCGACCTATTTAAAATTCATGGCAACCAGCGGACTATTCCTAACGCTTGGCTTATCCATTATCAGCTTGCTAACAGTTAAGATTCTACGTTCAAAAAAAAGTTTTCAGAATGATTGACCTGCAAATTAATTTCCTGCAAAAAACAAAAAAGGAAAAATTCTTCCAGTCCTTTGCGCATATATGAAATTGTGCTGATTTCAATAAAAGATAAAATTCAATGATCATGAAACCATGGAGAAGAAATTTTATTCAACATGGTAATACCTAAACCCTACATCCCACATCATACATCCCCACATCATACATCCCCACATCATACATCCTACATCCTACATCATACATCTGTTAATATTTTTTTTGTGTTTAAACCTGACGAAAATCATATTTCCTATTCATTTAAATCATACTAGCAACTTTTCCATTCTGATATTTTTGATGCGAAATAAAACACAACGAATATGGATACACCTCAAACACCTGATCAATTTAAACCAACCGGAGCTATAGCATTTTTTGCTGTTTTAGTTATCCTATGCCTGATCATCTACTTTGGTATTTATTATATCATGATCACCCGTTCTTAAACTTAAAACCAACAAGTATGACTGTTTTAGACAAATCAGAAAAAAGAGTGCTTCTTGCAACCTTAGTTTTGCTGGCACTTTTAATTTTTTCATTGCTATATGCCCGTGAAAAATACAACAGCGACATTCCCGAATGTATTCCCTATGACAAGGTTTATGAAAATGCCAAAGTCACCAAAATTGACTCAACAACCTACCAGGTTTTTGCAGTTGCTAAAATGTGGTCTTTCGAACCGGCAGAAATTTATATCCCGGTAGGCAGTGAAGTAGACTTTTTCATCACATCGAAAGATGTAGTGCATGGTTTCCACATTCCACAGAAAAATGTAAACATGATGGCCGTGTATGGTGGAGTAACCAAAACAACTGTAAAATTCGATAAGCCCGGTGTCTACGACATTATCTGTCATGAGTATTGTGGTGTTGGACACCAGAACATGCATGGTAAAGTCATTGTTAACTACTCAGAAAAATAACAATCCGAAAATCAACTAATATGCAAATAAGCAAATCCTTAAAGCGACTTTTATTTCTAGAACTTGGAATTCCGATTACTCTTCTTGTACTTGGATTGTACCATGGCCTGATGCAGACAATTTATCGTGCCGGTGTATTAAATCAATCGGCATTTGCGAAACTCGATTATTATCAGGGCCTCACATTACATGGCGTTATAAATGCAGTAGTGCTTACAACTTTTTTTGCCGTTGCATTTGGTCATGCAGTCATGGCTTTTTATTTTAAAAAAGAACCCAACAAAGCCTTATCCTGGTTGAGTTTCTGGTTCATGACCATCGGAACCGTTATGGCCGCATGGGCCATGCTGGCCGGGAAAGCATCTGTACTATATACCTTCTATCCACCCTTAAAAGCACATCCATTATTTTATTTAGGTGCGGCTTTATTAATTGTTGGTTCATGGGTTCCTTTTTTCGACTGGACCCGCATGTACCTTAACTGGAAAAAAATTAACCCGGAAACAAAAACACCGTTGGCTGTTCTGGGTACATTGATCAATTTCACCATCTGGTTTGTGTGTACACTTGCGGTAGCGTACGAAGTACTTGTATTATTAATACCCTGGTCCATGGGTTGGACTAAAGGAATAAATGTAACCTTGGCAAGAACACTGTTTTGGTTTTTTGGCCATGCATTGGTTTATTTCTGGTTACTGCCTGCATACATTATGTATTATACGGTTTTACCGAAAGTAGCCGGAGGGAAATTATATTCTGATCTTGCAGGACGAATAGTATTGTTCTTATTTCTTCTGTTTTCAATACCGGTTGGTGTGCATCATCAATACGGCGATCCGGGTATAACGCAGGGCGTAAAGGCTTTTCAGGGATTTTTAACCTATGGAGTTGCCATCCCAAGTTTCATAACTGCATTTACCATTGCCGCATCTTTAGAATATGCCGGAAGAAAAAGAGGCTCTAAGGGTTGGTTTGGATGGATGGGCAGACTGCCTTATTTACAAGTTGACAATTATCTTTTTGCATACCTCATCTGCGGATTGATCTTATTTATTTTTGGTGGATTGACTGGTATTGTAAATGCAAGTTATTCATTGAACAGTGTTATACATAATACCGCATGGGTTCCCGGACACTTTCATATGACCGTTGCAGGCCCGGTGTTTTTGGCCATTATTGGAATGGGATTATACATGATACAAAAAATAAGCGGAAAAAAAGTTTTTCTTCCAAAAGCAAATGTTATTGTTCCTTATTTATGGACTATTGGGGTACTGATTTTCTCAACAGGTTTGATGTGGGGCGGTTTAATTGGAGAACCAAGAAGAACAAATCTTGGCATGACCTATCTCAATCCATCCCATGAATTATTTACGCCGGAATGGGTACCTACAACCTTGCTGGGTTTATTGGGTGGCATCATCATGTTCGTTGCCGGTATGTTGTATGTAGTCATTTTCTTCGGTACCATGTTGTCGAAAAAAACGGAAACGGAAGCTTTGGATATTCCAGTCAGCGAATCTTATCATGATGAAAAAAGAATTCCTTTGTTTGACAAATTCAAACCCTGGTTAGTGACTATGCTCATCATTTTATTGCTGGCCTATGTGCCGGCACTGATGAATATAAACAAAAACATCGGGCCAAAAGCTCCACGGTTTAATATAGACAATCCGCTACCCATTGAAGATGTAAAAAAATAATGCTGAAGCTTGATAAACATACCAAACTCTTTGCCCTATTGGTTTTCCTGATTCCGGTATCGGCATTCGCTATCATTAACTGGTTGGAAAACCGGTACCAGCAATTGCCAGTACTGGGCGGAACAGAAATAGTAAATGGCAAGGAAAAAGATTTTACAGTCATGGGGTTTGAATTTATTAATCAAAACAATAAACCGATTACTGAATCAAGTTGGGATGATAAAATAGTGGTTGTGGATTTCTTCTTTACACATTGTCCGTCTATTTGTCCGGCAATGACAAGCAGTATGAAACGGGTTCAGGAAAGTTTTCAAAATGATGAAAATATTCAACTGGCTTCTTTTACAGTTGACCCGGAAAGGGATAACCCGGCTCAATTAAAAGCATATGTAAAAAAATTTTCCATACATGAAAAAAACTGGGATTTACTAACCGGTAAAAAAGAAGACCTGTACCGGTTTGCCCGTAAAGGTCTATTTCTGATTACAACAGATGGTGATGGTGGTGATGATGATTTTATACATAGCGAAAGGCTGGTATTGATTGATAAACAAAAAAGGATTCGCGGGTACTATGACGGTACCGAAGAAAAAAAAGTGAATCAACTGATTAATGATATTAAAAAATTGAAAAATGAAAACTAGATTATTCCTGTTGCTGATTGCAGTAAGTTTATTTGCAACTCAAGCTTATACTACCCCAACAATTGATGAGGGCAAAGCAATTTTTACCACCCGATGCGCAGCATGCCATAATATAAATAAAACATTGACCGGTCCTGCATTAGCCGATATTGAAAAAAGAAGATCTCTAGACTGGATCATCCGTTTTGTAAAATCTTCTCAATCCATGGTAAAAAGCGGTGACAAGGATGCCATTGCCCTATTTGAACAATTCAATAAAATACCTATGCCCGATCATCCCGATTTTTCTGATGATCAGATAAAAAGTATCCTGGAATATATTATTTCGGAAAGCAAACCGGCTGAGAATGCAGCAGCTCCATTTGCCATACCACTTAAAATAAGACCAGACTTCAAACCATTCACAACAAGTGATTATGGCTTTTTTATTGGATTCTTAGCTGTTGTTGTTTTATTGATTATGGTTTTATTATTTGCTGTACAGGCAAAAAGTTTTCAACGCGAAATGCGTAATAAGAAGTTCTCATCTTAAGATGAGATTCGTTGGTTTTCGTTTCAATCTACGTACCCCCGATTCTTCGGGGGTACTTCTTTTAGAGGGTTGTCCATCATTTTTTAAAACAACTATCTTTACCCGATGCGTATAGATATTATTACGGTTGTTCCTGAATTACTAGAAAGTCCTTTTTCTCATTCGATTTTAAAAAGAGCAAAAGAAAAAGGCATACTGGATATCTATGTCCATCAGCTTCGCAAGTGGGCCATCAATAAACACGGACAGGTAGACGATTATCAGTTTGGTGGCGGAGCCGGCATGGTGATGATGTGTGAACCCTTGATTGCAGCTATTGAAGAATTATCGAAAGAAACTGAATACGATGAGATCATTTTCCTGACACCCGATGGTAAAACTTTAAACCAGCAAACAGCGAATTCCTTATCGTTGAAAAAAAACCTAATCCTTATTTGCGGACACTACAAAGGCATTGATGAACGCATCCGGGAGCATTTTGTAACCATGGAAATTTCCATTGGTGATTATGTGTTAAGCGGTGGCGAACTGGCTGCAGCAGTTTTGGTGGATGCCATCGGCCGTTTATTACCCGGTGTGTTGAATGATGAAACCTCTGCTTTATTCGATTCGTTTCAGGACAATTTATTAGCTCCTCCGGTTTATACCCGCCCGGCAGACTACAGGGGATGGAAAGTGCCGGACATTTTATTAAGCGGCGATCAGCAAAAAATTGAAGACTGGCGACACGATCAGGCAGTGAAAAGAACCGAAGAAAGACGACCTGATTTATTGCAGAATGATTGATTTCTATTTTACCTTAATCCTGTTTTTTGAAAAATAAGAGCCGGAAATTAACCGCCCGTATAAAATATTTTAACAGTTTGAATCTATTTTCGGGAAACTTTAAACGACAGTGTAGCAGTATTGGTAGGCTTACTGTTTGAAGTAACCGTAACTTTAACTGTACACAAAACACCCGACACTAATGGAGTAACCGAAGCATTTATAGGTGAGGAAGAACTGTTTAAAGTTTGTGATGAAACAACAGCCTGATCTGAATCTCTTGTACATACCACATCAACTTTAACACCACTGCTGGGTACTTTTGAAGAAATCACCACCCTGAAATCATACGTTGCACCCAATGATTGAGCTGTAGTTGATCCCGGGTTAGGATCGACATTGATAACCAGGTTTTCCTCGGTTACGGTGCCACCACCGCCACCACCGGATTTTTTAGAACAAGCCATGAAGCTTAAACTGACAAGCAAACAGAAACCAACTATCAGGGGAATTTTTTTCATACCGTAAATATAAATTTTTATTGCCACTAATCATTTTTTACAGTACAGTTTTCAAAATACATGAATTGTACTTTATTTTATTGGGCATAAAAAAAGACTGACATTTCTGCCAGCCTTTTAAATTTTTGAAAAAAAGTTTTACATCTTTACCAGCTTCAACAGCTTCCGTTCTTCTCCTTGAATAACCTCAACAAAATAAATGCCCGGTCTGAATGACTCACCGAAACGTATGATTTGCCCTGGTTGCAGGTTTTGTTTTGTCTCAATCACTCTTCCTAAGAGATCTGTTACTCTTAACTTCATGCTTTCCTTATTGTCTGTTTCTACTTTCAATACAAAACCGGTTTCTGAAGGATTGCCGAATACTTTTACATCAAATAATCTTTTTGATTTATTTTCCCGATCAACCTCCAAAATTATGGGAGATCGAGCAAGGGCAATTACCGGATTAGCAATTACAGAAAGTTGGTAACATGTATAGGATAATCCACCCGTTACACTTATATAATAAGTAGTGCTGACCGCCAGTATATACACTTTAGTTGTCGCAGTTGAGCTTGTTGGTACAAGAGCCGCCGCATTATTACCAGCAGGATATACATTGAAAGTGAAACTTGCAGTTGGATGAGTCAGATTTATTGTATAAGTGCCTCCACCGGCTGGTGTAGTAAACTTAAACCAGTCAGCTACATCAGTAGCTAATGCAATCCGGGCATTTATTGAAGTGCCAATTGAAATGATCTTTGATTGGTTCTTACTGTTATTGCTTTCATACTCATCGCTACCATTATCAGTAATGCTAATTAATGCAGAAGTTTTAGTGCAACCATTCGCATCTTTTACCCAAACAGTAAAGGTGCCGCCGGTAAGTCCGTTAAATGATCCCGATGATTGATAGATACCGTTATCCAGTTTATATTGATAAGGGCCGGTGCCACCGGAACCGGTTGCCGTAATTGTTCCAAGACTGTTACATCCTGTTGCATTTGTTTTTAATGCTGACAGGCTGAGGTTACTGGAAGGCTGA
>JAYWEL010000188.1:0-37604 GCA_043779285.1 Chitinophagaceae bacterium
GCAATGCCTCTTGCATGGACTGGCAGCACTCCGGGTAAACAAATCATGAATGGAGAAGTAATACTGATGAGAGCAAAAGATACCATCGAATTAATGCAATATGCAGGGAAATTAAAAGGCAAAATAGTAATGACCTGGTCGGATGATATTTTAAAACCTTCTTTCAGTGCAGATGGAAACAGGTATGAAGATAGCACATTGGATAAAATGGCGAAAGCTGAAGTTCGGGCTGCAAACAGGCCACAGCAGGCAGTTGTTGATTCTGCACAACGAATAGCAATGATGGCAAGATTTGCCGTACAGCGTAAGATGAATGAATTCATGCTGAATGAAAAACCTGCATTGATTTTACGGATGAATGTCCGGGGAACTGACGGGACCTTGTTTGTAAGCAGTGGGGGTTCTTATACAAAAGATGCTGCTGAAGCACCGGCAACTGTCATGTTATCAAGCGATGATTATTTACGGATGCAACGCTTGATAAGTGCCGGTATACCTGTGAAACTGGAAACTGATGTGAAAACAAAATTTTTCACCGACGATATGAAAGGGTATAATGTAATTGCAGAAATTCCCGGTACAGATCCAAATCTGAAAGATGAAATTGTAATGCTTGGCGGACACCTTGATTCCTGGCATGCATCAACCGGTGCAACCGATGATGCGGCCGGTTGTGCAGTGATGATGGAGGCGGTAAGGATTTTAAAAACAATCGGCGTTCAACCTCGGCGAACAATCCGTATTGCCTTATGGAATGGCGAAGAGCAGGGACTTTTCGGATCAAGGAATTATGTAAAGAATCATTTTGCGGACCCTGCTGATATGGTTCTTAAACCAGAACATGCAAAGGTTTCTGCATATTATAACCTGGATAACGGTACAGGAAAAATCAGGGGAATTTATTTACAGAATAATAAAGATGCCGGACCGGTTTTTGAAAAATGGTTCGAATCGTTTCATGACCTTGGTGCAAAAACAGTTACTATCAATAATACCGGCGGAACCGATCATCAGTCTTTTGATGGAGTAGGTATTCCGGGATTTCAGTTTATTCAGGATGAAATAGAATACAATACCAGAACGCATCATACCAATATGGATAGTTATGATCATTTAATTCCCGAAGATCTGAAACAGGCATCTGTTATCATTGCAAATTTTGTTTACCAGTCTGCCATGCGGGATGCAAAAATACCAAGAAAGGAATTACCAAAACCTCGGGGAGCAAATACCAGGGGTTTCTGATCATTAAAAAAGAGGAGTTTAGCTCCTCTTTTTTTTAGTCTTTTTTATTATTCGGATCTTCATAAACAAACCGGATCATTGCATTTTTTTTATCATCTGCACTAAGGAAAAGCTTATATCGTTTACTGCCGGCAGTTATAATCATTAATGCAGTATTGGGAGGTATTTCACCCAAGTTTTCGCCAACCATAACAACTTCCCTTTGTAAATGTGTTGCATCAATTTTTACATGAACCGTCAATGGTTTTGTAGTTAACATATTATTCGAAATGACGGGTTGTTTATCTACAAATAGAGAGATAATGTCGCCATCAACAAATCCATTATCATAAAAATCGAGTTGAATCAATCCTGAATCAACTTTTATTTCCCTGACCAGTTCATTTATTTTAGGTTCTACTTTTTTCCAAAGATTCAGGAAAGTCGATTCTTTAATCCGGCTCAAACTGATACGGCCGGGTGGACATTCTCCTTTATTGTTCATCATCACCCCACCCATTTTACCGTCTAATAATTCAATTTTTTCTGTGATGCTGAAATCAAGTTCATATTTTTTTATACAGGGGATGCAATCTGGAGGTACCTGGTAGGTGATCACTTTATATTCACGAATAGTCAATAATTTTTTTGCAATGTCGTAGGTTCCTTCAAATTCTTCTTTTACATAATTTGTTGCATCCGAGTAATGATAAGAAGTACCGACAGCTCTTGAACCCGTTAGTTTGATATGCAATTCAAGGTTGTAAACTGGAAAACAACCTCCGGGCCCTAAAGTGAGTGAACCTTTCCAAAGGCCTTCAGGGGTTTGTGCATGAACAGACACACAAACTATGAGCATTAAAATAGATATTAAGAATCTGTGCATTAAGATGGAAAGATAAAATTATAAGGATTTTATGGTGAAATTATTTTTGGAGGAGCTTGGGCTATTTAGGTTTCCGGTAAATAAACCGGACTACGGCATTTTTCTGTTCTGTTGATGTAATGCGTACTTCATATATTTTGTCACCGGCATTCACTATCATGAGTGAAGTATTCGGAGGTATTTTACCCAGATTCTCTGCAACCATAACCAGTTCTCTATCAACATTATAATTCAAATCCATTTTAAGTTTTATTATTAATGGGGAAGCTGTGAGCATTTTTTTGTTTAATACATTCTTATTATCCAGGTAAACAGAAATGCTATCCCCATCAATTTCACCATTATCGTAAAGTTTAACCGTTATATCTTCTGTATCAACATAAATAGTTCTTGTTACCGGGTTCTCCCTGGTTTTGATAACGTCCGGAATTTTTTCAATAACTTTTTCTTTCAAAACAGGAATTTCCGGATCTGCCTGTTTAGTAGAAGGAACGGAAGTAATGACTTCCTCTTTTTTTGATTCTAAAGGAATTGGTTTAGTTGTATTATTCTCTTTAATTGAATTGTTGCTGGCTGGTTTTCTGTCTGCAATATTTGGTGTAGTTTTGGGTTTGTCAGATTCCAAATTCTGTGGTAATTTTTTTGTCAGATCCCTATTCCTCAAAAAAGGTTCCAGATAAAAATCAGAGCTGCTTACCCTACGGAGGTAAATCGTTCCACCTCCGCAATTTCCTCCTTTAATTATGCCCGATGCGGTATCTGTTTTTTCATATTTACTGGTAAAGAAACCTTCCAAAAATTCTTCTTTTCCAGATTGGATATATTGGAAATTGCATTTCATAATACATGCAACTGAACCGCCAGACATTCTAATTTCAATTGTTTTTATTTCCTGAATTAAAACATTATTTGCTGCCGTTTTGAACATGCCCGTTAATTGAGCCTTACCATAAAAAATAGAACTTAGATAAGAATAAGAGACACCAGAGATTGTATTTGATTTATTTTGATCTAACTGTAATTCAAATTTGTATTGTTCTCTTGAATCGGTAACAAAATATCCTCGCCAGATTCCAGTCAGGTCTTGTGAAAATACAGACACAACAAAACCTGTATGAAAGAGCATAAAAACAAGAATATATAGGTAAAGTCTTTTCATCAGGCTGTGAAATTAATAAATTACTTCACATTGCCCCTTCATACTGTGGGAAAAGGTTGTTAATTTTGCCAACCTTAATATAGCGTATAAGCTTATGATAAATATTACATTTCCGGATGGAGCAAGCAGACAATATGAAAATGGAATTTCAGCCATGGATATTGCAAAGTCAATCTCTGAAGGATTAGCCAGAAGAATTTTAGTTGCAGAAATTAATAGAGAAGTTTGGGATGCATCCCGGCCTATTAACGAAGATGCCGGATTGAAATTAATTAGTTGGGATGATCAATCGGGAAAAAACACTTTTTGGCACTCGTCCGCTCACTTGATGGCAGAGGCAGTTGAAAGTATGTATCCTGCTGTGAAATTTTGGGTAGGCCCTCCTGTGGAAAATGGATTTTATTATGATATGGATTTGGGGGATCATAAAATTACGGATGAAGATTTGGTGAAGATTGAAAAGAAAATGGTTGAACTGGCCAAGCAGAATAATGTGTTTGTGCGGAAAGAAATTTCAAAAGCAGACGCAGTACAATACTTTACAGAAAAAGATGATGAATATAAATTGGATTTGCTTAACGGATTAGCAGATGGAGAAATTACATTGTATTCTCAAGGCGGATTTACAGACTTGTGCCGTGGGCCTCATATTCCGAATACAGGAGCTATAAAAGCTATCAAACTAATGAACATAGCCGGAGCATATTGGAAAGGCGATGAAAAAAACAAACAACTTACCCGGCTTTATGGTGTAACCTTTCCTTCACAAAAAGAGTTGGATGCGCATCTGTTGATGTTGGAAGAAGCAAAGAAAAGAGATCATCGTAAACTTGGGAAAGAATTAAGCATATTTACATTTGATGATGAAGTTGGTCCTGGCCTTGTATTATGGATGCCAAACGGAACAGTTATCATAGAAGAACTGGAAAACCTTGCGAAGGAAACCGAGAACGCAGCTGGCTATAAGCGGGTTGTTACACCGCATATTGCAAAGGAAAGTTTATATCAAACCAGCGGTCATTTGCCATATTATGAGGATAGTATGTTTCCACCCATGGAACTGGATGGGGTGAAATATTATTTGAAAGCGATGAACTGTCCACATCACCACAAAATATTTGGAGCCGAGCCGAAGAGCTATAAAGATTTGCCTTTGCGTTTGGCAGAATATGGAACTTGCTATCGTTACGAGCAAAGTGGTGAATTATTTGGTTTAATGCGGGTTCGTTGTTTACATATGAATGATGCACATATTTATTGTACGAATGAGCAATTTGCTCAGGAGTTCAAAGCAGTGAATGACATGTACATCAAGTATTTCAACATTTTTGGAATCGATAAATATGTGATGCGTTTGTCGCTACATGATCCGGCAAAACTTGGACAGAAATATGTAGATGAACCCGAATTGTGGATTGAAACAGAAGAGATGGTAAGAAAGGTTTTGATTGACTCGGGCATTCCATATGTAGAAGTTCAGGATGAAGCGGCATTCTACGGGCCAAAAATTGATGTACAGATTTGGAGTACGATTGGACGTGAATTCACATTAGCTACCAATCAGGTTGATTTTGCACAAGGTCGTCGATTTAAACTGGAATTTACAAATCAGGATAATCAAGCTGAGACTCCATTAATTATTCATAGAGCACCATTAGGAACACACGAACGGTTTATTGGTTTCTTACTTGAACATTATGCCGGAAAGTTCCCATTGTGGCTTGCTCCATTGCAGGTTAAAATTCTACCAATCAGCGAAAAATTTAATGACTTTGCAATTTCTGTTTTAGATAAACTGAAAAAAGCGGATATTCGCACTGAAATTGATGATCGAAGTGAGAAGATTGGAAAGAAGATCCGGGATACAGAGATCATGAAAGTTCCTTATATGCTGGTTATTGGTGAGAAAGAAGTAACAGAAGGAAAAGTTTCTATTCGTCGTCAAGGAAAAGGAGATCAGGGATCGATGGATGTGGAAGAATTTGTACATATGATTTCAGAAGAGAAAAAATCAAGAAGAGGTATCGAATAAAATTTCGTATTTTAAAAAGCGTAAACCCAATTTAATAATAAAAAATAGTAAATGGCATTATCCAGAAGCGGAAACAAAGGCTTAAGAGGTCGTTTCCCTCAAAAAAAAGGACCCGAACACAGAATTAATAACTTGATCAGGGTTCCAAAAGTTCGACTAGTTGGCGACAATGTAGAAGTTGGTATCTATTCCATTCAGGATGCCTTAAGAATTGCAAATGAACAGGAATTAGACCTTGTTGAAATTTCCCCTCAAGTAGATCCGCCGGTTTGTAAAGTAATCGATTATAATAAATTCCTTTATGATAAGAAGAAGAAGGAAAAGGAAATGAAGGCCAAAGCCAAGGCTTCAGAGGTTAAGGAAATTCGTTTTACCCCAAATACGGATGATCATGACTTTAATTTTAAAGCTAACCATGCAGAGAGTTTTTTGAAAGATGGTAATAAAGTAAAAGCCTATGTTCAGTTTAAAGGAAGGGCTATCATGTTTAAAGACCGCGGTGAATTATTATTATTAAAATTCGCTGAACGATTGGCTGAGTTTGGAATTTTGGAAAGCATGCCTAAAATGGAAGGCCGTAGAATGCATGCCATGTTTGCACCAAAAGGAAAGAAAAAATAATTAATCAATTATAAATAATCCAAGACCCGGCAATTAACCGGGTCTTTTTTTGCTTATGAATATAGAATCATTAAGAGAGTTTTGCTTATCACTTCCTGTTGTTTCTGAAGACATTAAATGGGATGATGACCTTTGTTTTTCAGTTGGGGGTAAAATGTTTTGTGTTGCCTGGATGGGGATGCCAATGAAAGTTTCATTTAAAGTTAGAGAAGATGAATTCGAAGAACTTTCTCAATCGGATGGTTTTATTCCTGCACCCTATATGGCCAGGGTAAAATGGGTTCAACTAATAAAAGTTGAATTGCTTGATGATAAGACATTTAGAGATTATATCATGCAGTCATATAAACTGGTAATAGCAAAATTGACAAAGAAAATGCGCAAAGAATTAGGTTTAGATACAGTAACTGAATGATTTCAAAGAAATTTTATTGAATTTTAAAACATCCAACCTATCTTTGCAGCCCTTTAAAAAGGAAAGTTCTTTCAACCTGCTTTTTATCTCTGTATAAAAACAGGAAAGAATAATTATCTGAAAAGGCCCACCAAGAGTCTCCCTGTGGAGAACGCCTTAAAGATGTAATAATAAATTATAGGTAAAATGCCTAAAGTAAAAACGAACTCCAGTGCTAAAAAAAGATTTAAAGTAACTGGAACCGGTAAAATCACTCACCAAAAGGCCTTCAAACGTCACATTCTAACTAAGAAATCTAAAAAGCGTAAGCGTAACATGCGTATTGATGGACAAATTTCTCAATCACATGTGGATTTTGTTAAACGTCTATTAAGGCTTAAATAAGTCTTGACCATTTAACCAAACACAATTTTTAAATTTTAAACTAATTAGATATGCCACGTTCAGTAAATGCAGTTGCTTCTAAGGCACGCAGAAAAAGAATAATCAAACAAGCCAAAGGATATTATGGTAAGCGTAAAAACGTTTATACCGTAGCCAAAAACGTAGTTGAAAAAGGGATGACTTACATGTATGTAGGTCGTAAATTAAAGAAAAGAGAGTACCGTGCATTATGGATTGCCCGTATTAATGCGGCAGTTCGTGCAGAAGGTATGAACTATTCTCAATTCATTTTTAAGTTAAAAGAAAAAGGAATTACCCTTGATCGTAAGATGTTAGCAGACTTGGCGATGAACAATCCGGAAACATTTAAGAATTTGTTCGATCAGATAAAAGGATAATATCATTGCAACGATATGAAAGCCGGATATGAAACTCATATCCGGCTTTTTATTTATATCAATTATTGGATAAATGGCTGCATTGTTTTTTTCTGTTAGAATCGCATTTTTATGTAGCAAAAATTTACTTTTGTAATCTTTTAAAAATTTATACAAAGCCCCGAAGTTTAATTAATGAATAATACGTATAACGACCTGGTACAGCAAACCTTCAATTTCCCGCAGGAAGGGTTTGAAGTAAAAGACAATTATCTCCGTTTTAATGGAGTTGATATCAAAGCATTGATTGATAAATATGGTACACCCCTGAAACTTTCCTATTTACCCAAAATAGGCCAACAGATTAACAAGTCTAAAACAATGTTTGCCAATGCTTTTAAAAAGTATAAGTACGAAGGGCAGTATTATTATTGTTATTGCACCAAAAGCTCACATTTCTCTTTTGTTGTAGAAGAAGCTTTATCGCATCATATACACCTGGAAACTTCGTATGCATATGATATTGATATCATTAAGAAATTACACGAAAAGAAAAAAATTACTAAGGACATTTATATTATTTGTAATGGCTTTAAACAAAAGTCATACACAAAACGAATAGCCAATTTATTAAATAGTGGTTTCACAAATGTTATACCTGTATTAGATAATAAGGAAGAATTGAGAGATTATGCCAAGTCGGTGAAAGTGCCTTTTAAATTAGGCATTCGTGTAGCTGCGGAAGAAGAACCCAATTTCCCTTTCTATACATCTCGTTTAGGCATCAATGTAAAAGACATCCTGGAATTTTATGTGGATAGGATAGAAGGATATGAAAGCAAGTTTCAACTGAAAATGCTACATATTTTTTTAAATAAAGGGATCAAGGATGATGTCTATTATTGGAGTGAGTTGAATAAAATAATCAACCTCTATTGTCAGCTAAAAAAGATATGTCCCGAATTGGATTCAATCAATATCGGTGGTGGATTCCCCATTAAGCACTCCTTAGGGTTTGATTATGATTATCAATTCATGATCAACGAAATTGTGCGAAATATACGGGATGCCTGTAAAAAAGCAAAAGTACAAATGCCGAATCTCTTTACAGAGTTTGGAAGTTTTACGGTTGGAGAAAGTATGGCACATATTTATAGTGTCATTACCGAAAAGAAACAAAATGATCGGGAGAACTGGTATATGATTGATTCTTCTTTCATAACTACATTGCCAGATACCTGGGGAATAGGTGAACGGTTTCTGTTATTGCCAATCAATAAATGGGAAGGAGAATACCAACGGGTAGTGCTAGGTGGAATTACTTGTGATAGCCATGATTATTATGATTCTGAAGAACATATTAATGAGGTATTCCTGCCAAAGGTTGATGACGGTGAACCATTGTACCTGGGGTTTTTTCATACGGGTGCATATCAGGACCAGATTAGTGGTTATGGTGGAATTAAACATTGTCTGATCCCTTCTCCAAAACACGTTATTATCAGTTATGATAAAAATGGCAAACTGCATGATTGGCTTTATGCTAAAGAACAAACTGCTCAAAGCATGTTAAAGATTCTTGGTTATTTGTAATGCTAATTTCAGGAAGTTGAAATTATTTTTAATTGTTAAAAGGCGATATGAAAAGGATTCTTTGTTTGACTTTTGCCTTCTTTGTTTTTCATAATATCGGGTTGGCTCAAAATGCAGAAGACTCGGTAAAAAATGTGATCAACAGCATGTTTACGGCAATGCGGAATGCAGATTCCAATTCTTTGAAGTCTGTGTTTAGTGATGGTGTAATACTTCAAACCATTGCTACTTCAAAAGATGGGGATCAAATTGTTCGAACTCAAAAAATCGAATCTTTTATACAATCTATTTCGTTATTATCTGTAAATGATGCAGATGAACAAATTAAATTTGAAACAATAAAAATAGATGGGCCCATGGCAATAGTCTGGACGCCATATAAATTCTATTATAAAGGGAATTTCAGCCATTGTGGTGTAAATGTATTTCAACTCGTAAGGTTGAAAGAAGGCTGGAAAATAAATTATTTGATTGATACCAGGCGAAAACAGCATTGCGAATAAAACCCCCATGTAGATACATAAGGGTTAACTAAAACTAACTGCCTGCCCAATCTGAAGATCATTCAGGCGGGCTTATAAGAAATTTTTCTGTATTATTTTACAGTAATCTGCTTTGTTGCTGCTTTGACCTCTGGTTTCTTTGGAAGGTTTAATGTCAACACACCATTTTTGTAATTAGCTTCAATTTTAGAGCTGTCAATTTTGTCATCTAACGTAAATGACCGGTTGAACGATTTATAATAGTACTCTTTCCTGATTAAATTGTTTAATTCGTTTTTTTCCTCCTTATCATTCTCCTTTTCTACACGTATAGTCAACAGGTTTTTTTCTCAATATTTACGTTGAAATCGGCTTTTTCAAAACCGGGTGTAATTACATCAAGTAAATACTCATTCTCTGTCTCATGAATATTTACAGGTGCCAATAATCGCATAGACCCTATGATTTTATCATCATTCAGAAAAGTGGGTAATCCTTCAAAAAAATCTTCAAAAATATTGCTGAAATTTGTTTCCAAAGGTTTGTTTTTAAATTTTACGAGTGTCATGATATTTTTGTTTTGTGGTTAAGAATTTTAAAAATTCTATGAACAATTTTCAAATTATAAACCATATCAAAAACCATGTAAATTTTGTCTGGGTTTTTAAAAAATTACAATTTTTACATGTCAAAAATTCAGATATGAGAACAATTTTATGATAGAGTAGACTTTATAAATCTTAATTATCTAATCCTTGCAAGATTTTAATTAATTTTGCATTTTACTTATCAAAACAAATAAAATGTATCCAGCAGAAATAGTAATACCGATGAAAGAGGAGTTAACAGAAAATGGATTTTCTGAAATGTTGACTTCAACGGATGTAGAAGCCCAATTATCAAAGCAAGGAACTACTCTTGTTATGATCAATTCAGTTTGTGGATGTTCCGCAGGAACGGCCCGACCTGGAGTTTTAATGTCTGTTACTAATGCAACCACTAAGCCAGATTTCTTAATGACAAGTTTTGCCGGCTTTGATTCAGAAGCAGTGAATACTTTGCGTCAGCATTTAATGCCATATCCTCCATCATCTCCAGCTATTGCACTTTTCAAAAATGGGGCTTTAGTTCATTTTATCGAACGTCATCAGATTGAAGGACGTTCTGCACAAATGATTGCTCAAAATCTGATCAGTGCTTTTGATGAGCATTGTAATTAATAAGAAATATCTTTTCATAATAAAACCTTCCAATGGAGGGTTTTTTATTTTGAAAAGAAGCACAGTTTTTCTGTAAATATGCTATTTTACTTTATCATTGCTTATATCAAGTAAACAGTAATTATGTATCCCAACCTTTATTATGCTTTCAAAGATATTTTTGGTATCGAATTGAATTTTTTGCACTTCGTCAATTCGTTTGGCTTTTTTGTAGCTATTGGTTTTATTGTAGGAGCTTTTGTTTTGTCACTGGAATTAAACAGAAAAAGCAAACAAGGTTTAATGAAGCCAACCGAAGTAAAGCTGATGGTTGGTGAGCCAGCTACTCTTATTGAATTATTGAGTAATTTTTTATTGGGGTTTGTGCTGGGTTATAAAATTCTGGGTTTATTCATTATGAACAAATCTTTGACAGACGACCCCCAGGCATTTATTTTCTCTTCTATCGGTTCATGGCCAGCAGGTATAATATTAGGGCTTGCGTTTAGTGGTTTAAAATGGTATGAAAAGAATAAACAAAAACTAGCAAAACCGGAAGAAAGAAAGATCCGTATCTGGCCACATGATAGAGTAGGAGACATAACTATTATGGCGTTGATTTTCGGAATATTGGGAGCTAAGCTTTTTGATATTTTCGAAAATTGGTCCGATTTCCTTTTACATCCATCTGAATATATTTTTTCTCCGGCTGGGTTGACATTTTATGGAGGATTGATTTGTGCATCAATAGCGATCTGGATTTATGCAAAAAAACACAATATTGGTTTCTGGCATTTGAACGATTCAGCCGCTCCTGCTTTAATGATGTCTTATGCTGTTGGCAGAATTGGGTGCCAGGTATCCGGAGACGGAGATTGGGGTATTGTAAATCTTTCGCAAAAACCATTTGCATGGTTACCTGATTGGATGTGGTCCTACACATACCCAAATAATGTGAACGAAGCAGGCGAAAAAATTGCCGGTTGTATAGGTAAATATTGTAATGAGTTGCCACAGGGTGTTTATCCAACTGCTTTTTATGAAACAATAATCTGTTTTGGACTTTTTGGAATATTATGGTTAGTAAGAAAAAAATTAAAAGTTCCGGGTACCGCTTTTGCATTATATCTTATGCTTAATGGAATGGAACGATTCTTTATTGAAAAAATAAGGGTCAATATTAAATTTGATTTTTTAGGCATGCAAGTAACACAGGCCGAAATAATATCAAGTTCGCTCTTTTTAACTGGCTTAATATTGTGGATAATCCTTAAGAAAAATGTGCAAAAAGAAAAATAGCTGCTTTGCTTGCATGTAAAATTATTTTGCAATACTTTACCGTTTCTTAAACCTAAGGCTACTAATAAAATCCTTTTAATTCATTTGTGAAAAAACTTCTGGACGGCATGTCAGATTACTATTTAATAGTATCTGTTATGAAAACCGGATTTAAAATAGTAGTTTTGTATTTCGTTCGTACTTGGATATTTTAACTATCTTTTTACAGCAACCTGCAAACTAAGGCTCAAATCAAACGTTATTAATTAAATTCTATTTACAATTATGCGGCAACTAAAAATCGCTACTCAGATTACCAACAGAGATTCTCAGGCAGTTGAAAAATATTTACAGGAAATTTCTAAAATCTCCATGATCACTCCCGAAGAGGAAACAATTCTGGCTCAGAAAATTAAAATGAGCGATCAGAGGGCTTTAGACAAATTAGTACAGGCTAACTTACGATTTGTTGTTTCTGTAGCAAAACAATATCAACACCAGGGATTATCTCTGAGTGATTTAATCAATGAAGGAAATTTAGGTTTAATAAAAGCAGCTCAGCGTTTCGATGAAACGAAGGGATTCAAATTCATTTCTTATGCAGTTTGGTGGATTCGTCAATCAATTTTGCAGGCTTTGGCAGAGCAAGGTCGTTTAGTTCGTCTACCACAAAATAAAATTGGGACATACAATAAGGCCAATAAAGCATATATGGCTTTTGAGCAAGAGCATGAAAGAGAGCCTTCTACAGAAGAGTTGGCTGAAATTCTTGAAATGAGTGAAACAGAAATTAACAATATTTTTAAAAGTAATACCCGTCACACTTCTTTGGATGCACCGGTACATGAGGCAGAAGATGTAGCCATGGGGGATTTACTTCAGGGTGGTGACGAAACAGATGAGGATGTCATGAAAGACTCTTTAAGAAACGAAATTCGCCGTATTCTTAAATCACTGAGTCCTAGAGAAGCAGAGATAGTAAATGCTTATTTTGGGCTGGATGGTGAAAATGGAGTTACCATTGAGCAGATTGGTCAGAAATATGATTTGACAAAAGAACGAATTCGTCAGATTAAGGAAAGAGCAATCAAACGTTTACAAAAAGCAAGGTTTAGCAATGCGTTAAAAGCATATTTAGGCTAATATTTAAATACTTAAGATGGGTTATCTTATGCAGTGCTGATTAATTATCAGCGCTGTTTTTTTTATCATACCAAAAAGATTGAACTTATTTATTTTTGCAAAGCATATGAAGGTTTTCAGTAAACTTTTTCTCGGTGGGCTTATTTTTTTATTTTCCTCTTGTGAAAAGGCAATATCATTCGATTTGAATGAAACGTTACCTAAACTGGTGGTAGAAGCTACCATAGAAAATGGTAAACCTCCAGTAGTTATATTAACTACAAGTCTAAATTATTTTTCCATGATAAACCTCGATTCCTTAGCCAATAGCTTTGTTCATTCAGCACAGGTTTATATTTCCAATGGGCAATTCACCCATAAATTAAAAGAGTATAATATAAAAATTGCCGGCAATATTAGTTTGTATTGGTATTCAATCGATTCTGCCAACCTTCAAACAACATTTAACGGAGCTTTGAACCATTCGTATATATTACGGGTATTATGGAATGGAAAGGAGTATAATTCTTCAACCCGGATTCCTTTGATTACCAAACGGATTGATTCTATTTTTTGGCGACCAGCCCCAAAACAGAATGATCCAAAGAAAGTTGCAGTCATCGTAAAGGCGTACGATCCTCCGGGTTATGGAGATTATATCCGGTATTTCACAAAACGAAACAGGGAACCTTTTTTAGCGGGGCTCAATTCGGTGTTTGATGATCAAATAATAGACGGGGTATCTTATGAAATTGAGTTGGAAAGAGGAGTTAGTAGAAATGAAAAAAGAACAGAGGATTATACCTATTTTGAAAAAGGGGATACCATAACCTTAAAACTTTGCAATATTAATAAAGACAGTTACGAATTTTGGCGAACAATGGAATACAGTTACGCCAGTATTGGAAATCCGTTTTCTACACCTACCAAAGTAATCAGTAATATAAGTAATGGAGCATTAGGATATTTTGGAGGATATTCCTGTCAGTTCAAACAGATTATTATTCCCAAATAATAATGACAAAGGGCAAGTAATATAAATCACGATTTGTTTCAAGGTTTAGATTTATTTTTGAGCGGTTTATAAATTTTAAGGAATGGGAAATACAGCAACAGAGAAAGTACATTGTTTAATAATAGGATCGGGGCCAGCAGGGTATACGGCTGCTATCTATGCGTCAAGAGCAAATCTGAAACCCGTTTTATATCAAGGGATTCAGCCAGGAGGACAATTGACCATTACTACGGAAGTGGAAAATTATCCAGGGTATCCGGATGGTATTCAGGGACCGGAAATGATGGTTCATTTTGAAAAACAAGCAACCCGAATGGGTGCCGATATACGTTATGGCTTGGCTACAAGTGTTGATTTTTCTACAAAGCCATTTAAAGTTATGATTGATGAGGAAAAACTCATAGAAGCTGATTCAGTTATCATATCTACCGGAGCAGCTGCCAAATGGCTTGGGTTGGAGAGTGAGCAACGATTGAATGGGTATGGTGTAAGTGCATGTGCTGTATGTGATGGTTTCTTTTTTCGTGGAAAAGAAGTTGGGATTGTGGGTGCGGGTGATACTGCGGCTGAAGAAGCTTTATACCTTTCAAAACTTTGTACGACGGTTCATTTGTTTGTGCGTCGACATGAAATGAGGGCAAGCAAGATTATGCAGGAAAGGGTAATAAAAACACAGAATATAAAAATATACTGGAACACAGAAACCGACGAGATACTTGGTGAAAAATCTGTCAATGCAGTTCGGATAAAAAATAATATTACGAATGAACTGCAAACAATTCCCGTCAGTGGATTTTTTGTTGCCATAGGGCATAAACCCAATTCGGATATTTTTAAAGATTGGATTACGATGGATGATGCAGGATATATACAAACAATTCCGGGTACGTCTAAAACAAATATAGAAGGCGTTTTTGCGTCTGGTGATGTGCAGGATAAAATTTATAGACAGGCCGTTACTGCTGCCGGAACAGGTTGTATGGCTGCTTTAGATGCCGAAAGATACCTGAGTGAAAAAGGAATTGTTTAAGACTGGTATTTAAGAATCATTGAACTATGAATGAATATTTTATCATTGAATTAAAAGAGGTACGGTTTTTTGCTTTTCATGGTTGTTATGAATTGGAACAAAAATCAGGTACTGATTTTATAGTCAATCTTAAAGTCTGGTATCAACCAAAACCAGACTCAGATTTTCAACTGAAAGATACCGTCAACTATGTTTCTTTATTTGAATTGGTTAAAAAGGAAATGCAAATTCCAACCGCTTTATTGGAAACATTGATTTCTAAAATGGAAGTTTCTATTCATCATCTATTTCCTGAAATTAAAGAAATAGCGATATCCATTGAAAAGCAAAATCCCCCGATACTCAATATGGCAGGCAATGTTGCAGTATCGTTTAAAAAAATCTATTAAACGATTTTTGAAATCCAGCGATTACTTTTTATATATACGAATGATGCAATGAATATAATCATCCAGTAAATTATTTCGGCACTCCATGCCCAAACCAGCGACAGTTTCCAATAAACCATGATGAAGTATATATAAATAAAGTAGCTTGATATGGCAATTATCTCTATCCACAAATTCACTTTCGTATTTCCTGTCCCAGTTACCGAATTCAACCAGACAGAGGCAATACACATACCTATAACGCCAATAGACACCATGCGGACAACAGGAATTGCTTCTTGTACAAAAGAATCATCCCGGCCATATAAGTTTAAAAAAAATTCGGGAAAAACATTGATTAAAAGACATAAAACCAAAGTGAATGACAAGCTCAAAAGCATAATTTTATTTACCAGAAAAATTACCCGTTTTCTTTTCCCCTGACCAATAATATTGCTCACCATACTATTGGTAGTACTGGCAAAAGCCCAGATAAAAATGCCGAAAAAACTGAAAAAATTTCGCATAGTATTGCTGATAGCAAGATCTCTTTCTCCGTAATGTTCAAGTAAAACATAAAAAGTCAACCAGGCAACCACACTTAATGCCCATTGTAAAATCAAGGGAGATGATTGTCTGAAAATCAAACTGGATAAAGGGTAATTGAATTTGGGGAATTTGAATAAGGAGAATTGATGATACAATTGTTTGTAAAATATCAACCCAAAAACGATGAGGACTCCAGCGAACTCGGCTATTATAGAAGCCACAGCGGCTCCATCAAATCCAAGTTTTGGAAACCCCCAATGACCAAAAATTAATGCATAATCCAACACAATATTTATGAGTGCTTCGGCAAAAAATCCATATTTCAATAGCCGTCCATTATTCGATCCAATGAGAAATGCATTTCCAACCTGAAATAAAAAAAGAAAAGGCAAACCCCAAACCCTGATTTTCAGGAAACCAATAGCTTCTTGCTGAACATTTGCTGAATGTAAACTGGCTTTCAGAAAAAATGGTGCAATGATAAAAGTCAGTGCCATAGAAACAAATGCAAAGGCGAGAGCTATCCAAAGTGCTTGTGTAAACATTTTTCCGATGTCTTCAATTCGGTTTTCACCTGCTCGTCTGGAAATTAATGCCTGTAATCCATTGTTCAATCCATTGCCTATAACAGCAACCAGCATATAAAAAACTCCTGTGATACCAGCTATACCCAATTCTGACTCTCCAAGCTGACCAAGAAAAACATTATTCGTAATAAAGTTTATTTGTGGAACTATCATAGCCATACTGATGGGTAAGGCTATTTGCAGGATCTGTTTATTGCTGATATTGACTTGTAAGCTAGTAGTTCTCATCTTCTTCAAAGAAGTGCAAACTACATTAAAGCCTTTTCAACACAAAAAACGATTGATGGATTTTCGAATTTTGAAATTATTCTTTGAGATTAGATTTAGCTAATTAAAGATTGGAAACCCTCCTTATATCGGCTATTGAATTGTAACCTTAGCGTGACGGTTTCAAAATTTATATTATTATTGCATGAATCAAATTTAACGACTTGAAACAGTTATTTCATATTACCAAAGAAACAATGGCTGATGCATCTGTTTTCAATCTATTTTTTGTAATTGGAGACAAACATTGCTGTTTTGGAATTCTTGAAAATTCAAGTCAGGCATTGCAGCAAGTAACATATTATATTTTGGATGGCAGAAATGAATTTGCACTTGATGAGGTGTTTGAAAAACATCCTGAACTGAATGCAACATTCAATGAAACGAAAGTGAGTTATTATTATCCGGAGGCATTATTATCGCCATCGCATATCAGTAATTTTGAAAATGCAGAAGCAATGCTGGATTCTTTATATGGTCCATCATTCAATCAGGTAATCAATTCTGAAAATATTGGAGAATGGCAAATCAATAATTCATATGCTATTCCAGAAAAAATACACCAGTTCCTGTGCAATAAATATCGTCAGGGAAAATTCTTTCATGAATACTCCGTTGTATTACGCAAACTTTTAACAGAAACCGGCCATACGGATTCATTGATCATCGATTTTATTCCGGACCAGTTTGCTGTGTATGTCATTCAAAACGGCCAATTTAAATTTGCACAAAAGCAAGATTATAAAAATGCAGAAGACCTGATTTATTTTCTGGTTAAATTATGTGATCAATTTTCTATTGACCGCCAAAAAATAAAGCTGTTGATTTCTGGTTTGATTGATAAAGATTCCGGAATATTTAATTCGCTACAACAATATTTTATTGATATTGAGTTCAGAAAAATGCGGAGAGAAATTAAAATGGATGAAAACATACACAATGAACCGGCACATTATTTTGTATCTCTTTTTAATCTTTCCACATGCGAATAATATCTGGTGAGTTGGGTGGAAGACGGATAAATCCTCCTGCAAATATGCCAAAAACCAGGCCTACAACGGATATTGCGAAAGAAGGTCTGTTTAATATCTTGCAAAATAATCTTGATTTTAAAGAGTTGAAAACACTGGATATTTTTGGGGGCACTGGTAGCATCAGCTACGAATTGGCGTCAAGAGGTGCTACAGATTTGACGATTGTAGAAATGGACAACAAAATGTACGACTTCATTAAAAAAACATCCATTGATTTAAAAATTGAAAATTTCCATGTAATTAAGATGGACGTTTTTAAATATATTTCAACTTGTACCCTACAGTTTGATTTTATTTTTGCCGGCCCACCATATGCATTAACCACGATAGATGATCTCCCGGTCTTGGTTTTTGAAAAACAGTTATTGAAGTCCGGAGGATGGTTTATACTGGAACACACACCTAGAAATAATTATGAGAAATTTCCATTCTTTAAAGTAGCACGAAACTATGGCTCTACCATTTTTTCCATTTTTATTCAACCCGCAAATGATTAAACAGGAATTGTATTCAGTAAATTGAGCTGCATTAATTTTGATTAAAATACATGTAAAAAATGTACAAAGCAGAAATCAGGGAATCATATAAAATCAAAAGAGCTGAACTTAGTAGTGCAGATAAAAATCGTTTTGATGATTTGATGTTGATACATTTTCAAACTCTCCCAATTCCATTTTTACAAACTTTTCTTTCTTACTGGCCAATTGCTGAAAAGAAGGAAGTGAATACACATTTATTTTCCAACTATCTAGAGTTTCTCAATCCCGGTGCATCATTGCTTTATCCAAAAACGAATTGGGATGAGCAATCCATGTATGCTATTCAAGTTCATACAGAAACAGAATTTATAAAAAACAAGCACAATATTTATGAACCTTCAGATGGAAATGAAATCAACCCGGAGGAAATCGATCTGATACTTGTTCCGTTATTGGTTTGTGACATAAAAGGATATCGGGTGGGGTATGGAAAAGGATTTTATGATAAGTACATGATGAAATGCAGAAAAGATTGTATCAAAATCGGCTTGTCTTATTTTGAACCAGTTGATGCTATTGATGACCTCCATGAATATGACTTACCTTTGAACTATTGTATAACGCCTCAAAAAACTTATGTATTCTAACTGGTTTCTGAAATCATTTCGGATTCTATTATTGCCAATTGCTATTATTTATTGGGGAATAATTTGGGTTCGGAATTTTCTTTTTGATAAAAACATATTTAAATCAACCGCTTTTGGGTTGCCGGTTATTTGTGTAGGAAATTTATCGGTAGGGGGCACCGGTAAATCACCTATGATTGAATTACTGATTAAAGATTTAAAAGAACAATATAAATTGGCGGTAATAAGCCGTGGTTATAAAAGAAAAACAAAGGGGTATACGTTAGCTACATCAGATTCAACCGCGTTGGATATAGGCGATGAACCATTGCAATTTTATTTAAAATTTCCGGACATTCCCATTGCAGTTGGTGAAGAAAGAATCATAGCTATTCCCGAATTGTTACAGGATAAGCCCGAAACAGAAGTAATTCTTTTAGATGATGCATTTCAACACAGGGCTGTAAAACCGGGTTTCAATATTTTGCTGACAGATCAAACTAATTTGTTTACCCGAGATTTTTATTTACCAACGGGTGATTTGAGAGATTTAAAATCCAGTTATAAAAGAGCGGACACTATTATTATTACAAAATGTGAACCACAACTTTCGGAAGTAGAAAAAAAGGAAATCATTAAAGAGATCAATCCGCAAAAAAATCAACCAGTTTTTTTTACTTGCATCGAGTATGATCAACCTTATCACTTAATAACTAATCATAAGATTTCGCTGGATAGGGAAACAGAAGTACTGCTTGTTACCGGTATTGCCAATCCCCGGCCATTGGAAAACCTCATCATGGAGAATTGCAAAACATATGAAAGAATGAATTATCCCGATCATCATGTTTTTGTTATCGATGATCTGAATGAAATAAAAGCAAGATTTAAAGAAATAGAATCGGAAAAGAAAATAATTTTAACAACAGAAAAAGACGCCATGCGTTTATTTAAATTTTATAAGGAAATTGAAACCATACCGATGTTTATAATTCCTATTAGGCATCAATTTCTTTTTAATGATGCGGAGCGGTTTAAAGGTATTGTCGTAAATTTCATTAAGAATTTTAATGCCGGCACAACAAATACAAATGGGTAGAAAAAACAGTAAAAAAACAGTACAACATAAGGAATCGAGTAGATCGGTAAAGGGAAGTTTAGAAATAACCCGTTCCGGGATGGGATTTGTTATCACAGACAAAGGGGAAAAAGATATTTTAATAAGACCCAATGATTTTAATGGGGCATTGCACGGGGATATAGTGAAAGTTAAATTGAAAGGCGACGAAAAATCGGGAAAACGAATGACCGGTATAGTTTCTGAAATAATAAAAAGAAAGCAGCAGGAGTTTATTGGTCGGCTTGATGTAAACAAAGGGTTTGGCTTTTTCATTGCTGACTCCGACAAAAAGATGCCGGATATTTATATACCAATAAAAAATTTTAATGGAGCGACCGATGGAGAAAAAGTAGTTGTGCGAATTACAGATTGGCAAACGAATACAAACCGACCGGTTGGTGAAGTGGTATCCATTATGAATGCAGAGGATGTGAATGATTTTGCCATGAAATCTATTATTCTCAAAGTTGGTTTTCCGATTGAATTTTCGGAAGAAGTACTGGAAGAAACGGCAAGAATCCCGGATAGTATTTCTGTAGCAGAAATTAAAAAGAGAAAAGATTTTCGTAAAACACTCACGTTTACTATCGATCCATATGATGCCAAAGATTTTGACGATGCCATCTCTTTCAAAAAATTAGAAAATGGGAATTATGAAATCGGAGTACACATCGCAGATGTCAGTCATTATGTTGAAGAGGGTACAGAATTAGATAAGTGTGCTTTCGAAAGAGCAACTTCCGTTTATTTACCCGACCGGGTTAATCCAATGTTGCCCGAACATATTTCGAATGTTCTTTGTTCTCTCAGACCAAAAGAAGATAAATTGACCTTTTCTGCTGTATTTGAGTTAACAGCCAAAGGCCAGGTAAAAAACCATTGGTTAGGGAAAACAGTAATTCATTCTAATCATCGATTTACATACGAAGAAGTGCAGGAAATCATTAAAACACAACATGGACATTTGAATGAAGAGATCCTTGTTTTAAATGACATCGCTCAATTAATCAGAAAGAAAAGATTTAAAACTGGTGCTATTAATTTTTCATCTCAAGAAGTAAAATTTAAATTAGATGAAACCGGAAAGCCAATAGGAGTGATGGTGAAAGAAAGTTTTGAAGCCCATCAATTAATTGAGGAATTTATGTTGCTGGCAAATCGGATTGTTGCAGAAAGCCTGTGGGCAGTTAAAATAGAAAAGAAAGCAATTCCTTTTCCTTACCGGGTACACGATACACCAGACAATGAAAAATTATTGCCATTTATTGCATTCGCAAATAAATACGGCCATCATTTTGATATCAGTTCACCGGAAGGGATTGCAAAATCCTTTAATGAAATGCTGGCAACCGTTAGAGGCAACCCAGAGCAACATGTATTGGAACAACTGGGAATCAGGACTATGGCTAAAGCAATTTATAGTTCTGATAACAAAGGACATTATGGTTTGGGATTCAAACACTACTGTCATTTTACATCACCAATCCGAAGGTATCCGGATGTGATTGTACATCGTATTTTACAATCCGTATTAGCCGAAAAACTTCTTGTCGACAAAAAAATGGAAGAAAAATGTAAGCATTGCAGTGAACGGGAAAGAAGTGCCATGGAAGCAGAACGGGCTGCTAATAAATATAAGCAGGTAGAGTATATGCAAAACTTTATTGGTGATGAATTTGAAGGAATCATCAGTGGCGTATCTTCTTTTGGTTTTTGGGTTGAAACAGTTGAGCATAAATGTGAAGGCCTGGTTGGCTTAAGCAGTTTGCAGGACTTTGATTTGTTTGATCATAGGGAAGATGAATATGCATTGGTGGGTAAAAGATCTGGAATCAAATTTAGGATGGGAGATAAGATTACCATTAAAATTATTGCAGCCAATCTGGAAAAAAGACAATTGGATTATGATTGGGTAATAACAAGCGGATTGAAAGAAGCAAAAATGGTTAAAGAGAAAAAAGTAAAAAAATAATCGATACACAGACATTTATAAAGTAATAAACGAATGCATAGTTTTGAACAGTTGTCTGAAAGATTCACCCATGAGTTTCTTGGACTTAATTTCCCTGAAGAACCATCTTCACTCTATCAGCCCAATGCGTATTTTTTAAAATTAGGTGGCAAACGAGTTCGCCCTGTTTTATGTTTAATGGGCAACGAGTTATTTGAAGAAATAATACCCGATGCCTGGCATGCGGCTAATGCGATAGAATTATTTCACAATTTTACGTTGATACATGATGATATCATGGATAATGCTCCACTAAGACGTGGTATGCAAACCATTCATGCGTTATACGGTGCTAATACAGCTATGCTTTCAGGTGATGTAATGCTTGTTCATGCGTATGAAAATTTAAATAAAGTATCTGGGCCAATTCTTCAACCTATTCTTCAGGTATTTAATAATACAGCGAGAAAAGTATGTGAAGGTCAACAGATGGATATGGACTTTGAGAAAACGGATCAGGTTAATTTGGAAGCATACATAAAAATGATTGAATTGAAAACATCTGTACTGCTTGCAGGTAGTTTAAAAATTGGTGCCATCCTGGGAGGAGCAGGCAAACGAAACCAAAACCTTTTGTATGAGTTTGGGAAAAAATTGGGTATAGCTTTTCAAATTCAGGATGATTACCTGGATGCTTTTGGTGATCCGGAAAAATTCGGGAAAAAGCAGGGCGGAGATATTTTGGCCAACAAGAAAACCTTTTTAATGATTCATGCATGGCAAACTGCTTCGGACATGCAATTAAATACATTAAAAAATTTGCAGAACCTAGATGAAGCCGAAAAAATAAATACGGTTCTTGAAATATTTAAAACTTGTAAAGTAGATGAATGGGCCCTGCAATTGAAAAATAAATATCTTGATGACGCATTGAGTCATTTGGAAGATACTGCCGTATTATCCAAAAGAAAAGAGCCATTATTTCAACTGGCTCAATTCCTGGTAAAAAGAGAATATTGATCTGTATTATAGTAACATAGTTATACAACTAATAATAACTATAAGGTCAATAGCTATACTTAAAAAAAATGTTGGAATTGTATACCTGGTAGGCAATGCAGCCAGGTTGGTAATAACTGTTGATGCCATAGTCAGGATGGTAATGATCCAAAATGGAAAATAATTTCCCGAAATAATGATTATTACAATGGTGATAGGTGTTATGACTGCACCATGCGCTACCATGGCAAAGGCGGCCCAGCCAATCCTGTTCGGTTCTTCATTTATTGCCCAGGTAAAAAAACGGGAAAAAATATTTTTTCGGGTAACCGCATTCAACTCAAATTCATAATTAATAGTCTGGTTCATTTGGTTTTGTTTTAATGCTACAAAAATGAATCCTGCAAAAGCATCAAAAACTGACTTTTATTTCTTTGCAGAATGATTTTAATCAGTATTTTCAATTTTATTTTTGCCCTACAAAAAATCTACGAATGCCAAAATCTTTGTTTAGAAGAAAAAATATATCAGCCATTTTAGCTGAGGCAGATAACGAAATTCATGGAGCCAAGTTAAAAAGGGTACTATCTGTAAAAGACCTTACTTTTTTTGGCATTGCAGCCATTATTGGTGCTGGTAGTTTCAGCAGTTTGGGTGAAGCCATTTTTCGTGGAGGCCCCGGCGTGGTATTGCTCTTTATTATCTGTGGTATTGCATGTGCGTTTACTGCTTTTTGTTATTCAGAATTTGCAAGCCGGATTCCTGTTGCAGGTAGTGCATATACGTATGCTTATGCAAGCTTTGGCGAATTATTTGCATGGATCATTGGCTGGGCTTTGATTATGGAATATTCTATCGGCAATATTTATGTAGCATATAGTTGGAGCGATTATTTTACTTCCATGATGGGCCGGTTAGGGATCAATATACCCGACTATTTGAGTTGCAGTTATATGGAAGCAAAAAAAGCAGTTGCCGCGGGTTCTTCAAATTTGGGATTGATACAAGCTTGGAACAATGCACCCTTGTTGGGTTCACTCAAAATCATTTTTGATTTGCCAGCATTGATTATAAATCTTTTAATAACATACCTGGTTTATCGCGGAATCAAAGAGAGCCGTAATTTCAGCAATGTCATGGTAATCTTAAAACTAAGTGCCGTATTGTTGGTTATTATAGTAGGTGCAGCCTATATTAATATCGATAATTGGACTCCTATAAATGATGTGGGAGTAAAAGCATTTATGCCCAATGGGTTTAGTGGTGTAATGTTTGCAGTAAGTGGTGTGTTCTTTGCCTACATTGGTTTTGATGCTGTAAGTGTATTGGCTGAAGAAAGTAAAAATCCACAACGGGATTTGCCCAGAGCAATGATTTATTCATTGGTCATTTGTACCGTTGTTTACATATTATTGTCATTGGTTCTATCCGGGGTAGTCAATTATCGGTTGTTTGAAAACGTTGGAGATCCGTTGGCGAAAATATTTGAAATAAAAGGTATCGCCTGGATGCAATTACTGATTTCAGTTATTGCAGTTGTTGCTATGACAAGTGTTTTGTTGGTTTTTCAGATGGGTCAGCCACGTATTTGGATGAGCATGAGCCGGGATGGATTAATGCCCAAAAAATTTCAGCAAATACATCCTAAGTATAAAACACCGTCTTATGCTACTATTGTTACCGGCCTTGTAGTGGGTGTGCCAATATTATTTACTGACAAAACTTTTGTGCTTGACTTTACCAGTATTGCCACATTATTTGCCTTTGTATTAGTTTGTGGTGGTGTGTTGCTGTTGCCCCGAAGAGAAAAAATACCGGGCCACTTTTACTTGCCTTATATTTCATCTAAATTTAGTTTTCCAATTATTGTTGCTGGAACCATGTTGTTAATTTCGATATTATGGAAAGAATATTTTCCTTCTTTATTTCATTTTAGTGGAGAGGGAGTAAACACAACCTACAATATTTCGGCGCTTATTTTTTGGATAATTTGCATACTTCTTGCAATGGCAACTGCAATAAAAAACTGGTCTTTAATTCCGTTGTTGGGACTTATAACCTGTCTTTATTTACTCACCGGTATGTCGGCAGTAAACTGGATTTGGTTTTTTTGGTGGATGATTTTGGGATTGGTATTGTATTTTAGTTACGGATATAAACATAGCAGATTAGCGTTAGCTGAAAAAGAAGAAAACTAATCAGGCTATCATTTAAAATTATTCAAACCCGTCTGTTAAAGACGGGTTTCGTAGTTTTGTATACTACACAAGAAAAAAATAACCAAATTGAAATTTGAAATAGGCGATAAAGTGGTTGTCATGCATTCCAACGAAGAAGGAGTGGTGATTGATATTATCAATAAAGAAATGGTAATGGTAGATGTGCGGGGAGTCAGGTTTCCGGCTTATGTCGATCAACTTGAATCGATTTATACCAACATATTTGCAAAGAAAAATTTGGAGCAACCCCAGAAAGAAAAATTATTCATTGAGCATGTGCAAAAAGAAAAAGCAGCAATAAAATTGGAAGGAGTATGGATTACTTTTTTGCCTGTAATTGAACTGGATATCTTCGGAGATGAGGTAGTGGAATATTTCAAAATCTATTTATCCAATCGGTCAAAAGTCATTTATACATTTAACTACCAGTTGTTTTATTTTGGAAATTCAACATTTGATCTGAAAAATCAGGTAAATTCTTTTGAAGAATTTTATCTGCATGATGTGACAATGGAAAGCATGAATGATAATCCGGTATTCAGTTTCGATTTTAGTTTATTCATTCCGGATAAAAAGAAAGCCGTCCATTTTGAAGCCAGTCTGAAACTAAAAGCCAAACAATTGTTTTCGAAAATTGAAGAGATAAGAAAAAAAGGACAGGCTTCATTTTCGTATAATTTATTTGAAGAGTTTCCGGCAAAAGCCGATAAGGATTACCTGGATATGGATAAATTATCTTCAAAGGGTTATAAAATTTATGATGTAAACAAGGTCAGAGAAAATCTGCAACCGGCCAGGTCGGTAGTTGATCTGCACATTGAAAAATTGGCTGACGATTGGAAAAGATTAAACAATTTCGAAATTCTTACCATCCAGTTAAAGAGCTTTGAAAAATATTTCGACCTGGCTTATCAGCATTTGATGCCCAATCTGATTATCATACACGGTGTAGGTACAGGGAAATTACGGGATGAAATACATGAGATATTGAAATTGAAAAGTGAAGTAAAAACCTTTGTAAACCAATACCATCCTTTATATGGTTATGGTGCAACAGAAATTTATTTTCAATACTAAACTTGTGCATCAATCAATTTAAAAACTTCCAATTCATTTTTCAGGATTAACTTTATCAATACTACAAGCCTAGCTATCGCTCCGATTTATCGGGGAGGAAAGTCCGGACAACATAGGGCATCGTACCGGTTAACAGCCGGCCCCCGCCTCAGGCGGGGAGAGAAAGTGCCACAGAAAATTACAGCCTATGTAATTGTTAAAACAGTTGCAGGTGATGGTGAAAATGTGAGGTAAGAGCTCACGGTTAGCAATAGTAATATTGCTTTCGGGTAAACCTTTCGAGTTGAAATGTCACGTATACCAGCATTTGAGGGCGGCTCGTCCGACGCTGGAGGGTGGACAGATTGATTCCGTAGGGTAACTTACGGAGCAGATAAATGATAGCATCCGTTTCGGCGGAAACAGAATCCGGCTTACAGGCTTGTAGTTTTTTATAATTTTTTGTTTTAATAATAAGTATGGCCAATTGTAGCTCCTAATTCCATGAGCCAGGCTATACCTAAATGTACCAGCAATCCGCCCCAGATGCTACGGGTATTATAAACAATAATGCCTAATAATATTCCACCGAAATAAGAACTGATGCATTCACCCAGGGGTTTGCCAAAATGAATACAGCAATAAAAACACGCCATGGGAATAATGGCATCTTTACCAACCCATTTTACAAATGCCAATATTAAAAAGCCACGAAAAAAAAGTTCAATCGAAATAAAATCTGAACCATAAGAGAGTTGAAATAGTAGTTTGTATAAAAAATGATTTGACGATTCGGGCAATGGAAGAATCATTTTCATTTTTGGATAGGTTGCCAGAAAATCAGCTTGTGCAGAAGCGATTGCAACAAGAGGAATCATAAATACAAGCATCTGCAGGAAAGGTTTCCATTCAATATTTTTGGCAGATATTCCATAAAATTTTTCTTCAGGCTGAACTATTTTCCAGGTAAGTATCAGTAAAATCAGCATTGTTATTAATGCCAGTGGCCAATGAAGAATGCTGTTCCATACATGCATCAATTCCCGTTCAGTTTTAAAATCGGGACTGATAGATATTTTCAACGCAAATAAGGCCGGAGCAAGGAATACGAAGCTAGTAAAAACAGGGGAATGAAAATATTTTTTTTTGCCAAAAAAAGAATAAGCAGCATACGGAATAAAGAAGGCCAATAAAAATAACAGGTAATGAAGTGTAAAATAGGGAAATGGCAAATAGTTTTTTAAAATTAAATAAATGTTTTCTCCTTTCGTATAATTAATAAAAATCAGGAAGGCCGTAAAAGCAGAAACAAACACAAAATGAGCCTTGTTGAAAGTATCTAAATACACTTTTATATAGCCGATAATTTTTTGCATACAGGCATTGAAAATAAAAAATATTTGAACGGCGCATTAAACTTTTTTGTTTAAGACGGTTCTTACATACTCAAAACAATCTCTTAACTGTTGAATCATTTTTAAGAAACATGTATTTCTGTTGAATGAAGGATACACGACTATTGATGATTGAAAAAAAAAATATTATTTAAAAAAAGAATTGAACTAAAAGTTTTTTACCACCCCATAACCGTTCGGAAAGCAATAGCAAAAAAAGTTCCCCCTTCCAAACGGGGGAATTTTTATTTAGCTTTTTTAAGATTTCTTTTTAACCATTCGACCGCTTTTTTTATATAGTATTCCCTGTCCGTTTCCAAAGCATTTATCAGCGGAATAATTTGATGATGCATATTTTTATCCCTTGTATACCATTCAACCAGTACCAATGACAATCTTCTTTCCCAAAAATTATTGGAGCTGTTATAATAATTCGCCAATTCAAAAATGATGGGTTGATGCGATTTTTAAATTGGTTTTAATCCCTGCATGCCCATCGCATCACAAATGACCCAGTTATCAATACCGGGAGCAAAATGTTTTATCAAATTCATCGAACGTTCAGGAACTTTCTTGGCAATTTTTCCAAGCATTTTTACAGCCAGCATTTTTTCTTCAAAAGCTCAGGTGTTCCATAATTCTTCTGCCAGATCAAAACCAACTTCTTTAAATTCCTTTGCCAGTTCATTCAGAAAAGGCATTTTAACTCCATAAACTTTTACCGAACCTGGAACAAATTTATTGGTGGAAGCCGCCACTTTTACATTTGAATTTTCAAACAATTTTTTTTGTATTTCGATAAGTGTGACATTAGCTTTCATTTTATAAAAATTAAGTACAAACACACTCCGAACTCACTCATTTCTTACATCTTACCGATAATTCCTATTTCCTCTTTAACTTCGTCCACATGACAATAGAAAAATTAAAAGATTTGCGGTCCCGCTTACTCGGGGTAAGGAGGTTTCTTTGACGTCGATAACCGACAAATTAAAATAGATCAGGAAAAGCAACTGACGTTGAGTCCCGGTTTCTGGGACGACAATAAAAGAGCTACTGAAATATTAAAGAACATTAAGCAAAACGAATACTGGACAGGATTATTCCAACAGGTCAATGACGATGTGGAAGACTTTGCCGTACTATTTGAATTCTGGAAAGAAGGCGAAGCAACGGAGGAAGAAGTTGAAATTGCCTATAAAAAATCTCTCGATTCAATAGATAACCTTGAATTCAAAAGTTCATTAAATGAACCGGAGGATGAATTGCCTGCTGTAGTACAGATTAACAGTGGAGCAGGTGGAACCGAAAGCCAGGACTGGGCTGAAATCCTTTCACGTATGTATCGTATGTATGGCGAAAAACAAGGTTGGTCTGTAACTGAATTGGATTGGCAGGATGGGGATGGAGCAGGAATAAAAAGTGCCACGTTTCAATTCGATGGTCCTTTTGCTTATGGCTTTTTAAAAGCTGAAAGTGGGGTTCATCGCCTGGTTCGTATTTCTCCTTTTGACAGTAATGCAAGACGACATACTTCTTTTGCTTCGGTGAATGTTTATCCGATGGTGGATGATACCATTCAAATTGACATCAATCCCGCCGACGTAAAGATGGAAACATCCCGAAGTGGTGGTGCAGGCGGACAGAATGTAAACAAAGTTGAAACCAAAGTGCAGTTAACGCATATCCCTACGGGTATTGTAGTGGTTTGTCAGCAGGACAGGAGTCAGTTGGGCAACAGGGAACTGGCCATGCAAATGTTGAAAAGCAGGTTGTATGATATTGAATTACAAAAACGCAATGAAATAAAAGATGCTGCCAATGCCACTAAGAAAAAGATTGAGTGGGGCAGCCAGATCAGATCCTATGTTTTTCATCCATATAAGATGATCAAAGATCATCGAACTGATTATGAAGTGGGTAATGTACAACCGGTAATGGATGGAGAACTGGATGGTTTTATAAAAGCGTATTTGATGCGTGAGAAGGAAGCGGATAGTTAAATTCTTTACATTTGATTATGCAAAAGCCGGTTTTAAATAAAAGAATTTTCTGGGATGTGAATTTTGATTCAATTGATTATGATGATAAATACGGGTTTGTAATTGAACGTGTATTTGAAAGAGGTGATGTATGTGACATCAGGGAGGTAAGGAGATATTATAGTGATGAGAAAATAAAAAAAGTTCTTATAGAAGCTAAGTATTTGCCGGAAATTAAAATGTACCTTGCTTCTGCTATTTTTGATATACTTCCTGTAAACTTCAGATGCTATACACAAACACAGTCCATGAAGGAACTCTGGCCATATTAAATGAGTTGATGGTCATTGAAGAGTTGTCTGCTTTTTCTTTGGTTGGCGGCACGGCTTTGGCTTTAAAATTCGGGCACCGTATTTCAGAAGATATTGATTTATTTAGTGAAACGGATTTTGACAAAACAACAATCCAGGCCGCTTTGCAAAAAAAATTCGGGAAACGTTTTATTTATGAAGAAAGGGGAAATCCACTTGGTATTTTTTGTTTTATTGAGGATATAAAACTTGATTTAGTAAAACACAAGTTTCCGCTAATCAGGCCATTATGTGTTGAAAACGGAATAAGATTTTACAGTACGGAAGATATTGCCGCAATGAAAATAGCAACCATACTGCGAAGGGCAAAAAAAAAGGATTTTTGGGATATTGCAGAATTATTAAACCATTATTCAGTTGACAACTTTATACATTTTTTCTTTGAAAAGTTTCCGGAGCAAATGCTTTTGATATCCATACCTCAGGCTATGACTTATTTTACTGAGGCAGCATCTGACGAGGATCCGAAAACTTTGAACGGACAAACATGGGAAAGTGTAAAAAAGATTATTAGTAAATCAGTAAAAGAATATTTAAAATAATTTATCATGAATCTTGGTTACTTCAACTACCCGATGCCGGTAAACGAACCGGTTTTAAATTATGCAGCAGGATCTGCAGAAAAAGCAAATCTGAAAGCAGCTTTAGCTGATTTGAAAAACCAGTCAATCGATATTCCGATGTATATCGGAAACAAAGAAGTGACGACCAATGAAAAAGTTGCCATACATCCTCCGCATGAAACAGCTCATATTCTGGGACATTTTAATGCAGGCTCAGAAAAGCATGTACATCAGGCAATAGAGGCTGCATTAGCTGCTAAAGAAGCCTGGGAGAACATGAATTGGGAAAGCCGTGCAGCTATATTTTTAAAAGCAGCTGATTTACTGGCTACAAAATACCGACCATATATTAATGGTACAACCATGCTTGGTCAAAGTAAGAATGCATATCAGGCCGAGATTGATGCAGCTTGTGAGTTCATCGACTTTCTACGATTTAATGTGCATTTTTTAGGTGAAATATATAATCAGCAACCAATTAGTTCTGCTGGTATCCATAATCGTTTAGAATGGCGGCCACTGGAAGGATTTGTGCTGGCAATTACGCCATTTAATTTTACCGCCATTGGCGGAAACTTGCCTTTATCAGCTGCGATGTGTGGCAATGTGGTTGTTTGGAAACCGGCTTTCACACAGATTTATTCTGCACAAATGATCATGCGGATCATGAAAGAGGCTGGTTTACCGGATGGGGTTGTCAATTTGATTTATGTAGATGGACCAACCATCGGGAAGGTTTGTTTCAGTCACCGTGATTTTGGAGGTGTACATTTCACCGGATCAACAGGTGTTTTCAATTATATGTGGAAGACTATCGGAGAAAATGTAGGAAAATATAAATCGTATCCCCGTATTGTTGGTGAAACCGGTGGAAAAGATTTTGTCGTGGCACACAAATCGGCTGATGTTGATTTATTGGTTACTGCATTATTGCGTGGTTCGTTCGAATACCAGGGACAAAAATGTTCTGCCGCTTCCCGAGCTTATATACCCTCGAATATAGCAGAAGAGGTAAAGAAAAAACTGGTTGCAGGCGTGAAGAGTTTCAAGATGGGAGTAGTGGATGATTTCAGTAATTTCATTAATGCCGTTATCGATGAAAAAAGTTTTGATAATATCAAATCTTATATAGATCATGCAAAGAAAGATCCCAAAGCAGAAATATTAGTGGGTGGTAAATGCGATAAGAAGAATGGTTATTTTGTTCAGCCAACTATTATTGAAGCAAAGAATCCGAAATATGTAACCATGTGTGAAGAAATTTTCGGACCGGTATTAACCATATATGTTTACCCGGCAAATAGTTTTGAAAAAATTCTGGAAACGGTTGATCAAACATCACCCTATGCATTAACCGGGTCTATTATATCCCGTGACAGGGCTGCAATAGAATTAGCCACTAAAAAATTAAGAAATGCAGCAGGTAATTTTTATATCAATGATAAACCAACTGGTGCTGTTGTAGGTCAGCAACCATTTGGTGGAGCAAGAGCAAGTGGAACGAATGATAAAGCCGGTTCGATGTTGAATTTGTACCGATGGTTAAGTGCTAGAACAATTAAAGAAACATATAATGCCGCTGTGGATTATAGATATCCATTCATGTTGGAAGAATAGTTTTAAAAGGGGTTGTTAATCAGCCCCTTTTTCATTTCAATAAGTTTGCAGTAATATTTATATTTTTATAAAAATTTATCTTTTGAAGGTTTTATTGAATCAACAGCAATTATCGATTACCATCAAGCGTCTGGCTCATCAGATTATTGAGAATACTGCTGATGCTGAAAACATTGTAATCATTGGGCTCCAGCCTCGTGGAATTTATCTTTCGGAGAAAATAGCGGAGGAAATAAGAAATAATAATCCAACTGGAAAATTAAATTACGGCAAACTGGATATTACTTTTTACCGCGATGATATTCGTAATGAATTACACATGCCAAAACAAACGGAAATAAATTTTTCCATCGAAGGAAAAAAAGTAATTCTGATAGACGATGTGTTGTTTACCGGTCGTACCATCCGTGCAGCATTGGATGCATTGCTGGCATTGGGCAGGCCGGAGAAAGTGGAATTATGCGTTTTAATTGACAGGCGGTTCAGCAGGCAATTTCCTATTCAACCGGATTATGTGGGAAAAGCAATCGATTCTTCCATAACACAGAAAATAAAAGTGTATTGGCAGGAAAAAGACGGAAAAGAGGAAGTTGGCATTCTTGATGAAGGGTAAAAAAATAATTTACTATAACTTAGCACTTTAATGAGTCTTACCACAAAACATTTACTCGGCATACGGGACCTCTCCGGAGATGATATTTCACTTATTTTAAAAACGGCTGAGCAATTCAAAGAAGTACTTCAACGACCCATAAAAAAGGTTCCATCTTTACGAGACGTCACTATCGTCAATTTATTTTTTGAAAATTCTACCCGAACCAGAATTTCTTTTGAGCTAGCTGAGAAAAGATTGTCTGCCGATGTAATTAATTTTTCATCCAGCGGATCATCTGTGTCAAAGGGAGAATCTTTATTAGATACAGTCAGAAATATTCTATCCATGAAAGTGGACCTTGTAGTTATGCGGCATGCTGCCAGTGGTGCTCCTCATTTTTTGGCAAAACATATTCCTGCATCCATCATTAATGCAGGTGATGGAGTAAATGAACATCCTACACAAGCCTTGCTTGACGCATATTCCATCAAAGAGAAGATGGGCCGGTTGGAAGGAGTGAGGGTGGCGATTATTGGCGATATCATGCATAGCCGGGTGGCACAAAGCAATATTTATTTATTGAAGAAAATGGGCGCAGAAGTAATTGTTTGTGGTCCCCCAACCTTGATTCCAAAACATATTGAAGAAGCTTTTCAGATTAAAGTTGAATATGATCTTAAAAAAGCGCTGGAATGGTGCGATGTAGCCAATGTATTACGAATTCAATTGGAAAGACAGAACCAGGTTTTGTTTTCATCTTTGAGAGAATACAGTCTGGTGTATGGTATCAACCGGAAATTACTGGATGGTCTTTCAAAAGAAATCGTCATCATGCATCCTGGGCCCATAAACAGGGGAGTAGAACTAGATAGCGATGTAGCAGACAGTAAACAATCCATCATTTTACAGCAGGTGGAAAATGGTGTCGCAGTTCGAATGGCCGTATTATATTTGCTTTCTGGAGAAAGAGATTCATCAAATTAATAACCTACAATTTTTATCATGGAAAGGATTTGTTTATTTCCCGGAACATTTGATCCTGTAACTATCGGTCATGTTGATATCATCCGAAGATCGGTGAGTTTATTTGATAAAATTGTTGTTGGAATAGGATTAAACAATAACAAGGAACCCATGTTTTCACCCGAGAAAAGATTGGAATGGATCGAAGAACTTTTCAAGGATGAACCCAAGGTCGAAGGAAGAATTTATGGGGGACTAACGGTTGATTTTTGTAATAAGATTGGTGCTAAGTTTATCGTTCGTGGTATTCGGTACGTGAGTGATTTCGAATATGAAAAAACAATCGCTGATGCTAATCGAACATTGGACCCAAGTATTGAAACCATCTTTTTAACCTGCGAGCCTAAATTTACTTCAGTAGCATCTACCATTGTTCGGGATATTATCCGCAATGGTGGAAACGCAACGCCATTTTTACCTGCAGAAGTAGCTTCCACAATTGCAAAATAAGTTATTATGATTTGGTTTGAAAAAGACATTAAAATGGAAAATTTTATCCATTTAGGTAAAGGAAGTATGGGCGATTTTTTAGGAATTGAATGGCTGGAAATGGGGCCGGATTTCATGAAAGCCAGAATGCCGGTCGATCATCGTACAAAACAACCTTATGGCATATTGCATGGAGGCGCATCCTGTGTGTTGGCTGAAACCATTGGTAGTATTGCATCTGCGTTTGTTATAGATCAAACAAAATATCATTGTGTTGGATTGGAAATTAATGCCAACCATATCGGAATGGTAAGAGAAGGATTTGTTACCGGTATTGTAAAGCCCATTCATTTGGGTAGATCAACACATGTTTGGGATATTCAAATACGTGATGATATGGACAAACTGATTTGTGTTAGCCGGTTGACAGTTATCATTATAGAAAAAAAATTTTAGTTCTTCAGGATTGGTAAGCAGCGAAAACATCTCGTATCGAGGGATAAGCCTTTTTTAAACATTTATTCACTTCGTTTAAATTCTTCCAGCCTATTTCTGTAATATCTTCTTCTGTTTGTGGTAAGAGCTTTTGATCTGAATTTGCATTCATCAGATACCAATATGATTCTTTTAAAATATGTTTTGTTCCTTCATGATAAGTATGATAGGTGGTCGTCAATTTTTTCAAAACCTTGACCTTTTGTAGACCGGTTTCTTCGATAACTTCCCTAACTGCACAATCCTTCAGATTTTCATTTTTATCTAATTTCCCTTTGGGCAAATCCCAAAAACCCCGCCGATGAATCATCAGTAGTTCATTTTTTTCATTTTCAACCAATCCTCCGGCCGCCTGAATGACTTTAAATTTTTTCCAGAAAGTATTTTTTAGTTCTTCCAGGTCTGGATGAAAGAAAACAGCAGCATGTATAGCATCCTGTTGCATCTCGTACAGCATGGTTTTAACAGAATGATTATTTAATTCATCAATAAAAACGGCATCGTCATGATGCATAAATGGTTCAATAGTTTCATCAATGGCATCACATAAAAAAAGAGGTTTTTGATTGAAATATATTTTTAAATGCATGTGGGATAATTGATGTTTTGCTTTCCGCTAACTTCGCAACATGAATAATGAAAAAGCAGTAGCCGAAAAACTACTTCAAGTTAATGCAGTAAAGTTAAACCTGCAAAATCCTTTTACATGGGCAAGCGGTTGGAAGAGTCCGATATATTGTGATAACAGAAGAATACTTTCATTTCCATATGTACGTGATTTTATTAAATCAGAATTATGCAATATGGTATTCTCGAATTTTCCGGATGCAGAAATGCTTGCAGGTGTGGCCACAGCTGGTATTGCCTGGGGTGCAATGACAGCGGACCAACTTAAATTGCCTTTTATTTATGTTCGTCCTAAACCCAAACAGCATGGTTTAGGCAATCAGATTGAAGGATTTTATGAGAAAGGAAAAGAAGTAGTGGTTATAGAAGATCTAATATCAACCGGCATGAGCAGTTTACAGGTTGTTGATGTATTAGAACAGGAAGGTTTGAATGTTGTTGGTATGGTTTCAATATTTACCTATGATTTTGAAATAGCAAAACAAGCCATTTCTGAAAAAGGAATTCCGTATTATTCATTAACCGATTATCCCAGCTTAATTGAAGTGGCCAGAGAAAAAGGCATTATAAAAGAATCAGAAATAGAGCTTTTGTTAAAATGGCGAACAGATCCGGCTAACTGGACCGGTATTTAGTAATTTGCAATTAAATAAATGAACCCATGAAGCATCTGATTCTGTTTTCTTTTTTAAGTTTTGGATTGATCTCCGTTTCTTTTTCACAAATAAAAAAAATTGTAACCACAAAAATAAACACCCCGAATGCCCAATGCGAACTTTGTAAAACAAGGATAGAAAATTATTTAAAGAGATATGATGGGATAAGTTTTGTACAGGTTAATTACAAGAAGAAGGAGACCGTTGTCAAATATATTACTGATCGTATAAATATCGAAGAAATAAAAACAGCCATTGCCAATACAGGATATGATGCGGATGATGTGGAGGCAGCCCCGGATGCGTATAAAAGATTACCTAAATCCTGTAAGAGAGCCAAAGATGGTGGGGGGCATAAACCGGATAATTAGATCATTATTCAGCAACTCATATGCTTTTTTTTATCTCAATAACTCTTTTATGGAGTGGCTACCTTCATATAGAAATGGATAATTAACATAAATTCCCAAACGTCCAATATTTCCTTTTCCTTCGGCTTTAATATTGACAGTCTCTTTTAAAGCAAAGGTCAATGCGTTTTTTAATAAAGAAGACATATCTAATTTCCCTTTTAAAGGGAGCGTAAATAGTTCGTTTCTTTTAATATGAATGATAGTGTCCAAGCGCAATGAGCCAAGATAATTCCCTTCAACATATAATGAGCAGTTCATATTCTTCAGGGATACTTTGTAGCCGTTCATATTCTTAAATTCAAGATCCAAACTTACATCCGATTCCTTTATACCTGGCTTTACTATTTTAAATTCGGCAATACGCTGAAATTCTGGATCCTTCACAGACCGACAACTTAGCAGACCAACAATAATAAAAAAGAAAAATGGAGAAAGGGGAGTGCTATTATTAAATGACATGCAGTAGGTATTTGTATGCAAATTTCTGTGATTAATAATTAGTAAAGAAAGCTTATTTTGCGTGCTAATTGACTTAGTAATTGGTAAAAATAGTTTAATAAAAAAAATACTAAATAATAAGGGCTAAAATATTTTTATAAAATATTCTATTTCAATTTATTATAAATTATATCTAAATTAAAATAGTTAAATATTGTATCAAAATATAATTAATATACATCGTTTATTGTTATTGTAAAAACCATATAATTTGAAATCATTAATTATTGAAAATCAATATTTTGCAGCTGTTTACTTATTTTCTATTTTATATACAAGTACAAATATTAAATTAGAAGCATGTGAGACTTATCAAAAAGGAAGTTTTCGAAACCGGTGTTTCATTTTAGGAGCAAATGGAATTATTCCATTAAGTATACCATTGGTTGAAGGGCGGTCTCAAAAGAAATTGATTACTGAGGTTCGTATTTCAAATGAGACTAAATGGCAGACTCATCATTGGAAAGCAATTGAATCCAGTTACAAGCGTTCACCTTGGTTTGAACATTATGCTCCGGAATTAAAATCCTTTTATTCTCAGAAATATGATTTTTTATTTGAATGGAATCTGGAACTTTTTAAGTGGGCAGTTAAAAAGTGTAGGATGAATTCACTTCATGTTGGTCAAACAATTGATTTTAATAAATCGTATGATCCGGATATTTATGAAGATTTAAGGAATCAAATTAGACCTTCAAATTTTAAAAATTTCAATATGAAGCCATATCCGCAAGTGTTTTCCGATCGTTTTGGATTTGTTTCTAATTTATCCATTATTGATCTTTTAATGAATACAGGGAAAATGGCTGGAAATTATCTTGAGAAGCTTTAAAAATTAATATTAAACCATTCATCAAATTAGTTGTCTT
>JAYWEL010000189.1:0-3652 GCA_043779285.1 Chitinophagaceae bacterium
TGTTCATGAATGTTGAACTATTAAAACTTTGGAATTGCTAATTGTTTGCATATAGCATCACAAAGAAACCGGTCAACTTTAGGATGACGTGGAACGGTGGTTTTCTTTTTGGTGGAATTATTTTGATAAATATCGTGCTTGCTGCCGTGCCTGTGTAAATAGCAGTTGTGATTTGCCAAATGCTGAAGAAATTCATTTCTTTTAACTGACATTATCCAATCTTTAGTTCTTCTTCAAGGACAGTGTTTTCAAAATTATTTTCAGATTGCATATCATCCAGATATAGTTGTAAAGCGTCTAATACATTTTCTTTAGCTTCCTGGATCGTTTCTCCTTGTGATAAAACAGAAGGTATTTCTTTGATGGAAGCAATGTAAAATTCTTCTCCTTTTCTAACGACAATTGTAAGTTTCATAAAAACTACTTTGTATAAAGTTATACCAAATGGATTTATAAATCAGTCCAAATTCTTGCGGTACTGACGCAAAAGGTCAGTATGTACCATATAATGTCCGACGATAAATGTTCCGACGACTACGTATCGGAATCGAGACATTTATCGTCTCTGATCGGTCTCAGACCTTTAGCGTTTGAGCCGACAGACATTGAATATCGACTATATAGAGTTAAGCCATTTAATATGTCTCGTTGGTATTAAACAATTAATCAGGATTATTTGCTTAACACCTTCAACTCTGTTCTCCTGTTTTTTGCTTTTCCTTCTTCAGTCTTATTATCTCCAATTGGTTTGGTTTCGCCAAAACCTTTTGAAGTTAACCGATCAACCGGAATGCCTTTATAAAGAAAATAATTAATGACCGATTTTGCACGGCTGTTGGATAACAGAAGATTGTCTGCAGGCTTGCCCACATTATCAGTGTATCCGCCGATCTCAATTTTAATAGTGGGGTTATCTTTCAACAATTGAATGACTCTATCTAATTCAATCATTGATTCAGGTTTCAACTCCGATTGTTTGGTATCAAAGAAAATATTTTGCAGTACAATGCTTGCATTTACTTCAATTGGTATCAATGGAATGTTGATGGTATAGGTAGTGTCGGTTGAATGTTCTTTGAGAGAAAAACTTCCGGAATAAAATAAGTAGCCTTTGCGGTTTACATTAAATACATAATCATTGCCAACAGGAAGTGTGATGAGATAATTACCTTCTTCATCTGTTTGTACTTTGCTGATGGTTTGTGCAGTTAATAAATTAATGAGCTCCACTGCAGATGGTAACCCCAGGTTTGTTTTTTGATCAAACACATTTCCTTTTACCCATAATGTTTTACTTGGCCTGCCCGGCACCGGTAGTTCAAAGCTGTATATGTCCAGCCCACCTCTGCTGTCGGCTCCATCACTTGCATAGTAAGCCGTTTTTCCATCGCTTGCAATAACAAGTGAACCTTCATCATCAATTGTATTAACAGGATAGCCAAGATTTTGCGGCTTACTCCAGCTTCCATCAGTTTGTTTGCGGAGAAAAAATAAATCTGTTCCTCCATAACCTGTATGACCACTGCTGGTGAAATAAAATGTTTGGTTATCGGCATGAATGAAGGGACAACTTTCATCAGCACTTGTATTAATGTCGGGGCCCATGTTTTTCGGCGTACCCCAACTTCCATTAGGTTGCAGATAACTCACAAACAAATCACTTCCTCCATAACCAGATGGATCACGGGCTGCAAAATACAATGCTCTTTTATCGGGCGATAAACTTGGTTGACTTTCCCAATACTCAGTGTTGATAATTCTTCCTAAATTAATTCTTTCGCCCCAGCCATTTTTAGTGAGGTATGAAAAATAAAGGTCACAACTTCCCTGCCCGTCCTGCATATTGCAACCGGTGAAGATGAGCATTCGTCCATCCTGTGAAATGGTTTGTGCACCTTCGTTTTCTTCTGTGTTGAGATTGCCGGGTAAAGGTTCAGCTTTACCCCACACACCATCCTTTTTTTCGCTCACAAAAAAATCTTCATGTCCAATGCGTCTTGTAAACACCAATGTATTGGCATCAATGGTAACAGAAGGAAAATATTCAAGCAGCTTTGTATTAATACTGTCGCCTAAATTCTGTGGCGTGAAAACATAATTGCCTTGCGGAAATTTTGTTTGATAATCTGCTGCAAACTGATATGTTTTTTTTCTGTACTCAGCCGATTTAATGATTCGCTCATTCAAATCAGGTCTTTGTAAAAATTTATTAATGGCGTTCAATGCAGTATTAAATTCACCATTGCCTGCCAAAGCAATAGAATAGGGAAGAAGAAAAGTGTTGAAATAAACCGAATCGAGATTGAAAGCTGTACGATAAATTTCAACTGATTGTTTGTATTTTTTTTGTTCAGAAAAAACACCTGCTTTGCTCAAATGAGCATCTACAAACTTATTGTTGGTTGCAATACATTCATCAAGCAGTTGAAGTGCCTTTGTATAGTTTCTGTACTTTGCCTCATTTAATGCTTCGCCATATTTATAGCCCAGCTTAAGTTCAACTTTCCCGGGATCGTACCACTGAGCAGAGAGTGAAATGGAAATTAATAAACTTAAAAAAGTCAATAGTTTTTTCAATTGATTGAATTTGCGGTTCAATATAACGAAATATAAAAAAAAATCTTGTTAAGGTACGTTGATGTATTTGTGGATCTGCAAACTCAATTCCCATTTGGGGTTTGCTTTAATGTAATCAATGATGAGTGGCGTTACCTCAGAAGCCTTGTCCCACTCAGGTTGTAAGTAGAGTTTACATTGTGGCGATACAAGTGCTGCATATTGCCCGGCCCATGCAAAATCACTTTTGTTAAAGATCACCACTTTTAATTCATGGGCATGTGGTACAACATCGGGCAACGGAGCTTTAAATTTTTTGGGCGATAAACAGATCCAATCCCATTCACCGCTTAAAGGATGTGCTCCGGATGTTTCAATATTTGTTTGAAAGCCTGCGGCATGCAATGCTTTTGTAAGTAATGTAAGATCGTGCATCAATGGTTCGCCACCTGTTACAACAACAATGGGTTTAAGGTTTAAGGTTGAAGGTTGAAGGTTGTTTCCCAATTCCCAATTACTAATTCCTGTTTCTTTTTTAAGTTTGGATATAATTTCATCAACATGAAATTTTGGATGTTTTGCTGCATCCCAACTATCCTTTACATCACACCACACGCAACCAACATCACATCCGGCCAGGCGAATAAAATAAGCTGCTTTGCCTTGATGAAATCCTTCACCTTGTAAAGTGTAGAAAGATTCCATAACAGGTAATAGCTGTTGTGTTGTATCTGAAAGTTGATCAATCATAATTTGCAAAGTTAAGCCGGTCAGGTACCTGGCAAGAGGTATGCCATACCTTTTTTACTTCTGTGAAAATGTGAGCAACTGTTGAGGTATGGCATACCTGCAGTTACTTAACTTATACCGATATGACAAATATTTTAGTCCAACCTCTTTTCTATCGGTATAATACCATCTAAGATTTACCTTAAGTCCTTCGGACTAAATAGTAAATCAAGATGGTATTACGGATTTTTCTGCAGGTAAGCATTATAAGTATTCATCAGCAATCCTGCTATGGTCATTGGCCCTACACCACCGGGCACAGGAGTTATATAACTGCTCTTTGGGGATACTTCATCAAACTTTACAT